>CAMBKU010000033.1 GCA_945868305.1 uncultured Lachnospiraceae bacterium
TTTTGAAAGAATGTATTTAATGCCAGAAAAGGGCGTGTGTTTAGTAGCGCTTTATTCAGGGTTAAAAGTACAGTAGCAAAAACGTAAATGACTGCAAAAACACCGATTAAAACCAGGCATTCCTGGAATACCGTCAGCGCGTAGTTGTCGAAGGTGTGAATGACTTCGGACATTACAACATGCTGCAATAGAAAAATCGGATAGGAAATTTTTGCGCTGTAGCTGATAAAACGATTTAAATACTTTACCTTCATAATATAGGTTCCGATAAAATAAAGTATAAGGAACAGGGCGATGGAAGTAATCTGCATACATACCAGTGAATCAAGCCCAAGCGGGATAAAGAGCATGATGCAGGCAACGACGGCTGCCGGAATCACAAGCTGCCATTTTGTCAGAAAGTCCTTATACCGGATAAAGAGCATACCAAGCCAGAAAGCGAGCAGGCAGGTGATTAAGTTGCGCTCTTTTGAAATCAGAAAAAAATCGGTAAAATACAGGGAAATAAATCCTCCCACGAGAACAATGGTGGTAAGGATTTTACAGTGTTTCATGCACCATACCAAAAGCGGGTAAAACAGATAAACGAAAATCAGCGCACCGAGAAACCATTCACCGATAAAATAGTAATTTGGTGTGTAGCGATAACTCATGTATCCGTCTACGCCAAACAAAGTGAGAAGGAAGTATTTGGGATTTCCGTTGTAGAGAAAATTTTTTACACCGCATACCTGTTTATAATATAAAAACAGCCAGAGCATATAAAACATCGGGAAGATACCCTTAAATCGTCCCCAGTAAAATTTCTTACAATCCCGAAGTCCAAGATTGGAATGATTATAATATAGAGAAGCTCCGGAAATCATAAAAAAGATGGTGACAATGGTAGTTTCTCCCCAACGACCGTTTGCATAAGCATAAAAAAAGGGAAAATTGGAAAACTGTGGTGTTGTGATACAAATGTCTGCGAAATGGTAAATGACAATAATCCAGGCGCAGACAGCCCGGATAAAATCAAAACTGTTGATTCGTTCTTTCATAAGTTAAACCTCTTTCATGTCCTAAACTTGATGACCGCAAATTTCTCTCCTATCATACAATTAAAGGAATGAAAAATCAATCCGTGAAGGCTTTTTTTCTGAAACATGATGTGTTATAATGAATAAAGAATCGGTATTGGGGTATTCTAAAAAAGTAAAAAGTGAGATGGAGAAGATGAGCGAGACAGGATTACTTATTTTTTTGGGCGTTATAATTTTGTTTGTGGTTATCGTCGCAGTGATAGCGGTTGTTGCAGCGGTGTCCGGTGCAGTGGGAGCGATTGTTGGCGGAAAAAACAACGAAGAAGAAGAATAGCGGTCAAAACAGGAGAAAGCAGACTGCCGATAGCGGATTCCTTTGTGGAGTGCGGTATCGGCAGTTTTTAATTTTAAGAAAAAATTAAGTAAATAAGCAGGGAAAATATCGGTTTTTCTGTTATTATGGTAAAATAAGATGTATCATTACGAATATATGGGAGGATATAATATTATGAAGAAAAAGAGCGTGGCGCTTCTTTTATGCACGATGTCCGTAGTGCTTTCTTCCTGCGGTCAGGCTGCCAATACAAATACGGGGGTAAAAAATTCAGAGACAGTACAGGAGATTGTGCCGGAGACAGAAGCTGTCACCAAAACAGAGAGTGAGACAGAAACAGACGGCCGGAAAGACGGAGCGTTTTTCGGAGTTAAGATAGAGGAAAATTCGGACAGTTATGCGGCGGATGATGGAACGGAAATTTTTGTTGGTACCTGCAGTTATCCTGAACTTACCGGCGGAAATACCGAAGCGGCAGAGAAGATCAATACAGATATTCAGGCAATGAAAGAGGAGCGGGAAGCACGAGTGGCTGAGATTGTCGGATATGCAAAAGATGATTATCAATATCGTATAGAAGAAAATGAGGGCGTGGATACGGAGATGATGGGGTTTTATTCTTACAGCGAAGAAGATACATCTTCCGTAGGACGAAATGATGAAAGGGTTTTCTCCTTTATTTTGAATTCCTACGAATATACCGGGGGAGCACATGGATATGGATTTTATGCAGGATATAACTATGATGCGTCCACAGGGGAGCGCCTTTCTCTCACGGATTTGTCAGAGGACGGAAATGCATGGAAGGAAAATATTTTAAGCTATGTGGAAGAAAAGTGCAAAACAGAGGAATATCAAGAATTGTTATTCGAGGAATATGAGACATGTCTGACGGATGCAGTTTTTGCGGAGGATAATTGGTTTTTCACGGAAGATGGACTTACGATAACCTGTTCACCTTATGCGATTGGACCTTATGCATCCGGCAGCATTAATTTTGAAATTCCATATGAAACCTTGCAGGAATTCGGATTAAAGGATTGTTATTTGAAAAAATAGAGGGAAAAAGATGCATTATGCAATAGGGGATGTTCATGGTTGTTTTCATGAGCTTATGAAGCTGATTAAAAAAATAGAGCGCGAAGATAAAAATGCAGAATTTATTCTAATCGGGGATGTTATTGACAGAGGACCTGATACGCCTGCGGTATTGGATTGGTGTATGCAGCATATCACCCCGAATGGAAAATATCAGATGCTTATGGGGAATCACGAACTAATGTTTATGGAATGGTGCAGCAGAGAGTGGTTTCCCTACTGTGAAGGAAAAAAAGATTCTTATGAGCATGCACACTATCATACGGATGAGGATTTAAAGCGGACGGGAAATCTGACAGAACAAAAGGTACGGGAGATATTTTTATTTTTTCGCCGATTGCCGATTGTAAAGGAAAAAGAAGTGATTTCTCCGGATGGAAAGCAGAAAGTAGTCCTTGCACATGCATGGGCAAAAAAAGAAGAAATGGATCAGCTCAGAAGTGGCAGTAAGCGCTCGAAGGAATTTTGGAAAACATTTTTGCTAGATCGTGCCGGGATAGAAAAGAATGCGGCCTATGATCCGGAGGGCAGTGAAATCCTGATTCACGGTCATACGCCTACGACTAATACAGCAGTCTATGAAAATGGCGGTGTTCCGGGCAGAATTGTTTATCGGAAGCACGCGGTAAATATCGATTGTGGATTATCTCATGGCAGTGAGAATTACGATATACCTGCAAACCTTGCAGCAATCTGTTTGGAAAACCTGAAAGAATATTATGCCTGTACGTTGGAGGAATGTTATGAGAACATGGATCTTGGCGGAGCAGAGACTGTGAAGCGGGCAGTGGCCGCTTATAAACAGAAATATCATTACAGCAGACCAGATATGATGCGGTTGAGCCTGGTCAAACAGATAAACGGGGCGAAGTTATGAAAAACATTGACTTGACAAATCTGCCAAGAGTATTTATGATAAAGCATATCAGCAGAGCGCATATTGCGTAGCAAAAGGTTATGAGAAAGAGGAGTACACAAATACTCTTGAAAGAGAATGACATTCATCGGCTGAAAGATGTCTGCAGGAAAGGTTTGTGGAAGGTAGCTTTTGAACTGAAGGACTGAGAAAACCAGAGATGGGAATAGGTCTTTCCGGATGCATCCACGTTATAGGATGAAAGAGATGTGACTTTTTATGTAAACCACAAGAGCGGTTTATATGGGTTACAAAGTAAGGTGGTACCGCGATACATTCGCCCTTTCTGTTTTCGGACAGAGGGGCTTTTTTATTTCAAAAAAAGGAGTGCATTATGAGTAAAGAATTAGCAAAGACATATGATCCGAAGGGCATTGAAAGCCGTCTGTACAAAAAGTGGGAGGATAACGGTTATTTTCATGCCGAAGTAGACCGAAGCAAGAAACCGTTTACCATTGTAATGCCGCCGCCAAATATTACAGGGCAGCTTCATATGGGGCATGCGCTTGATAATACCATGCAGGATATTTTAATCCGCTATAAGAGAATGCAGGGTTACAATGCGCTGTGGCAGCCTGGAACCGACCATGCGGCAATCGCAACGGAGGTTAAGATTATCAATGCATTAAAGGAACAGGGAATTGATAAAAACGAACTGGGACGGGAGAAATTTCTGGAAAAGTGCTGGGAATGGAAAGACGAGTATGGTTCCCGCATCGTAAACCAGTTAAAGAAACTGGGTTCTTCAGCAGACTGGGAGAGAGAACGCTATACCATGGATAAGGGCTGCTCTGACGCGGTACTTGAGGTGTTTACTAAATTATATGAAAAAGGCTATATTTACAAAGGCTCCCGCATTGTCAACTGGTGTCCGGCATGTAAGACTTCTATCTCTGATGCGGAGGTAGAGCATGAGGAACAGGATGGATTTTTCTGGCATATCAATTATCCGGTTATCGGTGAGGAAGGAAGATTCGTAGAAATTGCAACCACCAGACCGGAGACTATGTTTGGTGATACTGCGGTAGCAGTAAATCCGGATGATGAGCGGTATAAGAATATTATCGGAAAAAAACTGCTTTTGCCGATTGTAAACCGTGAGATTCCGGTGATTGCGGATGCTTATGTTGATAAAGAATTCGGAACCGGATGTGTAAAGATTACACCAGCCCATGACCCGAATGACTTTGAGGTTGGCAAACGTCACAATCTGGAAGAAATTGTAGTCATTAACGATGACGCGACTATGAATAAAAATGCCGGAAAATATGCTGGTATGGATCGCTATGAGTGCCGTGAGAAACTGGTAGCAGATTTAAAGGAAATGGGACTTTTGGTAAAGGTTGTACCACATTCTCACAATGTAGGAACGCATGACCGTTGTGGTGCTACGGTAGAACCGATGATTAAGCAGCAGTGGTTTGTAAAGATGGACGAAATGATCAAACCTGCCGTAGAAGCAGTAAAAAATGGTGATATTAAGCTTTTACCGAAACGGATGGAGAAGACCTACTTTAACTGGACCGACAATATCAGGGACTGGTGTATTTCCAGACAGCTCTGGTGGGGACACCGGATTCCGGCATATTATTGCGATGAATGCGGAGAGATGGTTGTTGCAAAAGAAAAACCGGAAAAATGCCCGAAATGCGGATGCACACATATGACACAGGACCCGGATACGTTAGATACCTGGTTTTCATCTGCACTCTGGCCGTTTTCTACACTGGGTTGGCCGGAGAAAACAGAAGAACTGGATTATTTTTATCCAAACGATGTGCTGGTGACAGGTTATGACATCATTTTCTTCTGGGTTATCCGAATGATTTTCTCCGGTTATGAGCAGATGGGCAAGGCACCGTTTTCTACGGTATTGTTCCACGGTCTGGTAAGGGACTCCCAGGGACGAAAGATGAGTAAGTCTTTAGGAAACGGTATTGATCCATTAGAGGTTATTGATAAATATGGTGCAGATGCGTTAAGACTTACGTTGATTACCGGAAACGCACCTGGAAATGATATGCGTTTTTATTGGGAGAGAGTAGAAGCATCTCGGAATTTCGCCAACAAGGTATGGAATGCATCCCGTTTCATTATGATGAACTTAGAGGGCATGGAAATCAGAGAGCCGTCTATGGAAGAATTAAAACCAGCGGATAAATGGATTTTGTCAAAAGTAAATACACTGGCAAAAGATGTTACAGAAAACATGGACAAATTTGAACTTGGTATTGCAGTGCAGAAGGTTTATGACTTTATTTGGGATGAATTCTGTGACTGGTATATCGAAATTGCAAAAGTTCGTACTTATAAAAAAGAGGAAAATCCGGAATCGGCAAACGCAGCACTCTGGACGTTAAAAACGGTATTGACACAGGCATTAAAGCTGCTTCATCCATATATGCCGTTTATTACAGAAGAAATCTATTGTACACTTCATCCAGAAGAAGAAACCATTATGCTGGCAGACTGGCCGGTATATCAGGAACAGTGGAATTTCCCGGCAGAGGAGGAAATGGTAGAGCACAGCAAGGATCTGGTAAAGGGCGTTCGTAATGTCCGCACGGAAATGGATGTACCGCCTTCCAAAAAAGCGAAGATGTTTATTGTTTCTGAGGATGCATTAATCAGGGAAACCTTTGAAAACATGAAAGAAGCCTATATGACGCTTGCATCCGCAAGTGAGGCAAAAGTCCAGGCAGATAAGGCGGGCATCGGAGAGGATGCGGTATCCGTAGTGATTCCGGGGGCTGTTGTTTATCTTCCGTTGGAGGATCTTGTAGATTTTGAAAAGGAGAAGGAACGTCTCTTAAAAGAAAAAGAAAAGCTGGAGAAAGAGCTGGCACGTTCCAGAGGAATGCTCTCCAATGAGAAATTTTTAAGTAAAGCGCCGGAGTCAAAGGTGCAGGAGGAAAAAGGCAAGCTTGCAAAATATGAGCAGATGATGGCACAGGTAGAAGAACGTCTTTCCCAGATGAAATAAATGGAATAGACGGATAATGAGAAAAAAAGGATGCAGTTTTTTTACAGTATTGTATGTAAAAAAATGTATCCTTTTTTTGTAGTTTCACACATTGAAATAATCAGACTATTATGGTAAAATATAATAAAATCGAGAGAAGTATAGAGTTATGAAAAGAAACAGATGCATTTTTTGAGCGTCTGCATTTGAAACGGAGTGACAAGGAATGTCAATTCAGGAACAAACAAAACCGCAAGTGAATATCAGTAGTGACGGCATGGAAGCCTATCTGCGTCTGCCGGTACCGCGTCTGGCTGAGCCATATACCGAAGAACAGATAAAGCAGGTGTTGGCGGAACATGGTGTTTGCTCGGGAATCGATGAGACAGCGATTCAGAAATTGCTGGAAGAAAAATATTATGAGAGAGATGTCCGGGTCGCAGTCGGAATAAAACCGATAGATGGCACAGATGGCTATTATGAGTATGAGTTTAACAGTGATTTCAGTAAAAAGCCTCAGATTCGGGAGGATGGAACTGTAGATTATTGGAGTATGAATCTCATTGAAACGGTAACGGAAGGACAGGAGATTGCTAAATATCATCCTGCCGTTCAGGGGCAGCCTGGAATGGATGTAAAGGGAAAGCCGGTAAATGAGAAACGTGGCAGGGAACTTCCACCGTTAAAAGGAAAGGGGTTTGAGCGCAGCGACGATAACCTTACTTATGTTGCCAGCATCACAGGGAAGATTACAAAACAGAATGAGCGAATCACAATTCTGCCGATTTACGAGATTTCAGGGGATGTGGATATTTCTATTGGAAATATTGATTTCGTCGGCGATGTAGTCATTCACGGCAATGTCTGCAATGGTGTTTCCATTAAATCTACGGGGAACATCACGATTGACGGCGTGGTGGAAGCAGCTCAGATTTATGCGGAGAAGGATATTATCCTGCGAAGTGGTATGCTGGGCGGAAGCAAATCCAGTATTTTTGCAAAGGGAAATTTGTTTGCAAAGTTTATTGAGTATACTACGGTCGAAGTACGGGGAAATATTGAAGCGGATGTTTTTATGGACTGTGAAGTTACCTGTGACGGTTATCTGACGATGACGGGTAAGCGGGCAAAGATTATCAGCGGTCATGTGTATGCTGCATATGGTATTGATGCAAATGATATTGGAAATGTTGCAGAGGCGAATACCTACGTGGCAGTTGGAGTTGGAACCAAAGAAGAAGCAAAGCTTGCTGCCCTGCAGAAAAAGATAGAAGAATATGAGGACACACTGACTAAGATGGAGCGTGCATTGAAGCAGTTTGAAGTATTGGAAGAAGAAAAGGGAGAGTCCTATAAGAATGACCCAAGACGTATGCAGCTTTTGCGAGAGCGGATTAAGTACATTGCTACGATTAATGAGGACAAGGCAGAAAAAGAAGCATTGGAGGAACTGGTTTCAAATGCAAGCCATGCCACAGTCAAGGTGAATAACAATGTATATCCGGGAGTATTAGTAAAAATCGGAGATCTTCTGACTAGCGTGAAGGTGCAGCAGGGAAATCTGGAATTTATAAAACGTGTGGATCACATCGTAATGTCGGGACTGGATGAGAAGATTGTCATATAAGCGTGCATTGTGCGACAGAAAGATAAAAATCTTTTTGAATTTAACTTGCATAAAATCACCACTATATTATAATGAATGAGGTAAAAGATTCAAAAATAATATAGTGGTGATTTTTTGACTTACGAAGAAGTATGTAATTATATAGAAGAAATACCAAAGTTTACAAAGAAGAATGGACTGGGGCACACGCGAAAGCTGCTTCGGTACTTGGGACATCCGGATCGGCGCTTTGAAGTCATTCATGTGGCGGGAAGTAATGGAAAGGGCAGTGTGTGTAAAGCGGTCAGTCATGTTTTGACAGAAAGCGGGCACAAAACAGGGCTTTTTATATCCCCGCATCTGGTCTGTATGGAGGAACGTTTTCAGATAAACGGCAAAAACTGTACAAAAGAACAGTTTGTGGACAGTTTTTTGTGTGTAAAAGAAGTTGTGGATAAAATGGTAGCGGAAGGGGAGGCTCATCCGTCCTTTTTTGAGTATCTGTTTGCTATGGGAATGGTGTTCTTTGCAAAGGAAAAGGTGGAGGTTGCCGTACTTGAAACAGGACTGGGCGGAAGACTGGATGCTACGAATGTCATAGAGGAACCTCTGCTTACAGTTATTACATCCATCAGCCTCGAGCATACGGAGTATCTGGGAGACACCATAGAAGAAATTGCAGAGGAAAAGGCAGGGATTATAAAGGAAGGTGTTCCGGTCCTTTTTGATGGCAGTAATCAAGCGGCAGCGGAGGTTATACGGCGAAAAGCAGTAGAGATGCGGGCACCATATTATGAAATCACACCGGAGCAGCTTGAAATTTGTAAAATTACAGGAAAAAATATTGATTTTTCTTTTACTTCCCGCTATGATGATGTTATTCTGATTACAATACCTTTTGTGGCAGAATATCAGGTCATGAATATGGCGCTGGCATTTATGGCACTTAAAATCCTGTCAGTGGAATTTAACCTTACTCAAAAGCAGATAACAGAAGCACTTGGAAAAGTAAAATGGACAGGAAGAATGCAGATGGTGCAGCCGGAGGTATATTTTGACGGTGCACACAATACAGCGGGTATTCTGGAACTGATAAAGACGGTAAAACATATCGGCGGGGAAAAACCGCTTCTTTTGTTTTCCATGGTAAAGGAAAAGGACTATGTGGAAGTAATAAGAGCACTTTCGGAGATTGACTGGGGCGAAATTACAGTGACGCATATTCCTGATGCCAGAGGATTATCTGTTTTGGTATTGCAGGAAGAATTTTTGAAAAATGGGAAAGAAACGATTGGAATAAATGATTGCAGAGAAGCATATGATTATGTGATGCAAAAAAAAGAGTCTGGTCAGATGGTCTTTTGTACAGGCTCCCTCTACCTGATTGGTGAATTGGAAAAAATAGCAGGAGGATTAAAGGATGATTGATTTTGAAGAAGAATTAAAGAAATTTCAGCCGAGTCTTGAAGTAGAAAATGCGGAGGAAGCAATATATAACCATGATTTAACGGATATGACGGATATTTTAAAGGAAATGATGCGGGAAGCGAAGAAAAACCGGGAGTAAAGTCATAGAAAGTTAAGTGAGGGAAAAACATGGAATGTTATAATTGCGGAGCGGAACTGACAAAAGATGATTTTTGTCCGGACTGCGGTATAGATGTAAGTGTATACAAAGTAATTGTACGCACGGCAAATGCATATTACAATGAAGGTTTATCCAGAGCGTCTATCCGGGACCTGACCGGAGCGGCGGAATATCTGCGTGCCTGCCTGCGCTACAATAAGAATCATACAGAAGCAAGAAATCTTCTGGGGCTTATTTATTTTGAGATGGGTGAGACCGTGGAGGCATTGAGTCAGTGGGTAATCAGTAAAAGCCTGCAGCCCAGAGACAATATTGCAGGAAAATATCTGGATGAGGTGCAGAAGAATCCGGCAAAGCTTGAAGCGGTGAATCTGACAATTAAGAAATACAATCAGGCGCTTTTATATTGCAAGCAGAATAGCTGTGATCTTGCAGTTATTCAGCTAAAAAAAGTATTATCCTTAAACCCCAAGCTGGTAAAAGGGCATCAGCTTCTGGCACTTTTGTACATTCAGGACGGAAAATACGATTTGGCGAAAAAGGAGCTTCGTCTGGCAGGAAAAATAGATTCGAATAATGTAACGACACTGCGCTATTTAAAGGAAATTAACCGTCAGGCACACACAGAGCCTGCTGCAGCAAAAAAGACGGAAAAGAAAGAACGGGCGTTGTCTTATCAGAGTGGGAATGATACGATTATCCAGCCAACAGAATTTAAGGACAATACGGCTTCCCAGACGATTATCAATATTGTAATCGGACTGGTGATAGGTATTTTGATTACCTGTTTTTTGATTGTGCCGAGTGTCCGGCAGAAGGTAAAAAGTGATGTTAATTCCGAGGTAATAGAGGCAAATGACACCATAACCACAAAAAATCAGACGATTGATTCATTGCAGGCACAGATTGATACTTTAAACGGACAGTTGGAAGATATAAACGATTCTTCTGCTGCTACAGAGAGTAAGATTGCTTCTTATCAGCAGTTTTTGGAGGCATATATCGCATTCTCCCAGGGAGATGTGGATACGGCGGGTACAGCGATTGCCAATGTGAATCCGGACTATTTAGAGGGAACGGCACGAACGGCATACGATACCATAAATGGACAGATTGATGCACAGTATCTTCAGTCTGTTTATACGGAAGGTGAAAAGGCATACAACAGCGGGGACTATACAAAGGCAATCGAAAATCTGCAGAAGGTAGCAGATGCGGATGAGTCTTTTGCAGATGGAGATGCGATTTATTTTCTGGCACAGTCTTACCGGAAAAACGGTGATAATGAAAACGCAAAGATTTACTATCAGAAGATGGTAGAAAAATATCCTGGAACAAAGCGGGCAGCGAATTCCCAGAATTACCTGAATGAGCTGAATGCACAGTAAACGAAAGAAAAGAGAATAAAAAGATACGAAAGACGTCAAAAGAAATTTTTGGCGTCTTTTTTATTCCATATTTGGACAAGCAGGAAGGAGGAATGACATGGAAGGAAAATATAAGTTAAAGGATGGCTGCCTTACGGTGGCAATGCCGAAAGAACTGGATCATCACAGCGCAGCAGGACTTCGGGCAGAGACGGATATGCTCATAAATGCTTATCACGTCAGACACCTGGTATTCGATTTTTCAGGTACGGAGTTTATGGATAGCTCCGGTATTGGCGTGATTATCGGTCGCTGTAAAAATATGAGTTACAGTGGTGGAAGTGTAGAGGCGGAGCATCTGAATGCCAGAATAGAGAAGATATTTCTGGTATCGGGATTAAATAAGATTATTAAGGTCAACCGGAAATAAGCGGATAAGACAGACGGAGGATTTATGGAGAACAGAAATGAAGTAACGGTAATATTTGATTCCTATTCAGTAAATGAAGGGTTTGCAAGAATGGCGGCAGCAGCCTTTGTCACGGAGTTTAATCCCACGTTGGATGAAATTGAGGATATCAAAACGGCGGTATCGGAAGCGGTGACCAATGCAGTGATTCATGGTTATGAAGATACTGTAGGAAAAGTACATATGTCTCTTTCACGCAGGGAATGTGAGCTTACGGTGACGGTGGAGGATTTTGGAAAGGGAATAGCAGATGTGGAGCAGGCAAAGCAGCCTTTCTTTACGACGAAACCGGAACTTGAGCGCTCCGGCATGGGTTTTGCTTTTATGGAAGCTTTTATGGACAGTGTGGAGGTGGAATCGGCTCCTGGAGTGGGCACAAAAGTCACAATGAAAAAAAGTATCGGGGCAGAGGAAGCGTAAGGGTGTATGGAACAGGTGACGGAACTGATAAAAAAATCCCAGGCCGGAGATAAGGAGGCAAGGGAGAAACTGGTTCGGGATAATCTTGGACTGGTCTACAGTATGGTAAAGCGGTTTGAAAATCGCGGTCACGAAAGGGAGGAACTGGTTCAGATTGGAAGTATCGGGCTTATAAAGGCAATCGATAAATTTGACTGTTCCTTTGATGTAAAATTCTCTACCTATGCGGTTCCGGTTATCTGCGGGGAAATACGGCGTTTCCTGCGGGATGACGGATTGGTAAAGGTGAGTCGTACCTTAAAAGAAAACGCATGGAAAGTAAAGCAGGCAAAGGAAGCACTGGCACAGGAACTGGGCAGGGAGGCAACACTTGCGGAAATCAGTGCCCAAACGGGCATCAGTCAGGAGGATATCGTTATGGCGCTAGATGCTTCCATTGAAGTGGAATCTATCTATAAGACTGTCTATCAGTCAGATGGTAATGAAATTTTTCTGGTGGATCAGGTGGTATCCGGAAAAGATGGAGGAATGGGTTGTTCCGTGCAAAACGGCGGCGGTGATGAAACAGGCAAACTGTTAAATGAATTGCTGGTAAAGGAGCTTTTGGCAGGTTTAAGTGAGGAGGAACGAAAGTTGATAAAACTTCGTTATTTTGAAGGTAAAACGCAGACAGCCGTGGCAGAAATTCTTGGTGTAAATCAGGTAAAGGTGAGCAGGATGGAGAAAAAAATATTGCTGGGTATGCGGAAAAAGCTGGGGGAGTGACGGGGAAGCGCTGCTATATTTTGCTTTCCTTGCCATTGCAATTCAAAATATTAATAAAGACAAATCATTCTGCGAATGCAGAATGATTTGTCTTTCGCCGCTTCTTATGCTACAATAATTCAAGTTATTTGGAATAAGGTTTAGGGTGGTAGAGAACATGAAATATCAAAATTATGTCTTTGATTTATACGGAACGCTGGTAGATATCCATACGGACGAGGAGCAGCCTCTTTTGTGGGAAAAAATGGCAAGATTTTATGGCTATCAAGGAGCTTTTTACACAGAAAAAGAACTGCATGATGCTTTTTATGATACAGTACACGAGATGGAGATGGCACAGAAGCGGGACATGCTTGGAGGCGGAAATTATACACATGAGGCATTCCCGGAAATTCAGATAGAGTATGTGTTTTTACGTCTGTTTGAGAAAAAGAATGTGAAACGGGATTTGGATTTCGCAGTTTTGACCGGGCAGTTTTTCCGGGCGTTGGCAACAGAGTATATAAAGCTTTATGAGGGTGTGCCAAAGCTTCTTGCGACGTTAAAAAAGGAAAATGTCGGTGTATATCTGCTTTCCAATGCCCAGCGTGCTTTTACCGAGTATGAGCTTAAAGGGCTGGATATTTTTAAATATTTTGATGGAGTGCTTATTTCCTCGGATCACGGGACAAAAAAGCCGGATGTGCGCTTTTTTGAAGTGCTGACAGAACAATATGCCTTAAATCCGAAGGAGTGTCTGATGATTGGAAATGACAGAAGTACGGATATTGCCGGGGCAAAAGCGGCAGGAATGGATACATTCTATATACATTCCAATCTTTCACCGGAGCCGGATATTGGACCAAAAGCAGATTTTGAACTGGAGGAAATGAACATAAAACGTGTGATGCAGATGCTTGGACTGGAAGAATAATACATAAGGTAATATCGGGCATCGAAGAATAAATTTCTTGTAATTCCGTTTCTCCTGTGCTATACTTTGGATACATGAATGCGGGAATAGTTTTCATGCAAATATTTGCCCACCGAAGGGAGATTCTGCGGACGAAATTGTGACAGCAGAGTGAAATTCCCGGTTGGTTAAGCCCATACGGACAGGCGGGGCAGCTGCCGATTGTGGTGTAAGACCACGTTATTGATTGAGTTAGAAGCTCGAATTTTATAAGTTGATTAGGAACATCATCGATATTTATTATTATAATATCACTTGTGAAACGGTCAATAAAGAGTAGTAATAGCAAATATTTGCTGGCGGGTACAGGCGTTAGACTCTGAAAATTATTTTTGCAGAAGGTAAAATTGGATTGCGAGTAGTAAGACTGTAAAAATAGGACGATACAAGGACAGGTGATAGTTTGCCTGTCCTTTTTATATTCTGAAGGAAAATGAACCGGACAAAGTTTATGAGCTTCGCACGCCCAATAGATTAATAGAAAATGTGAGGGATGGATATGATGGAAGATAATCCACAGATGCATGCTCCGGTGTATGAGGCACTGGAAAAACTAAAAAAGAGACGGGTTGTGCCTTTTGATGTACCCGGACATAAAAGGGGCAGGGGAAATCCGGAGCTGGTGGAGCTTTTGGGTGAAAAATGTGTAAGCCTTGATGTAAATTCCATGAAACCTTTGGATAATCTTTGCCATCCGGTTTCTGTCATCAAGGAGGCAGAGGAACTGGCAGCGGAGGCGTTTCGTGCAGACCATGCTTTTTTTATGGTGGGAGGGACTACGTCTTCGGTACAGAGTATGGTATTGTCGGTCTGTCGGGCAGGGGATAAGATTATTCTGCCCAGGAATGTGCATAAGAGCGTAATCAATGCGCTGGTACTTTGCGGGGCAATTCCGGTTTATGTAAACCCGGAAGTGGACACAAAGCTTGGAATTTCCCTCGGTATGAAAGTGTCTGAGGTGGAGCGGGCGATACTGGATAATCCGGGTGCGGTGGCAGTACTTGTGAACAATCCGACTTATTATGGAATCTGTTCTGATTTACGTTCTATCGTAAAGCTGGCACATGAGCACGAAATGTTGGTTTTAGTAGATGAGGCGCATGGAACGCATCTATATTTTGGAGAGAATCTTCCGGTGAGTGCCATGGATGCCGGAGCAGATATGGCGTCTGTTTCCATGCACAAATCCGGCGGAAGTCTGACGCAGAGCTCGCTTCTTTTGACTGGAAAAAATGTCAACTGGGAATATGTCAGTCAGATTATCAACCTGACACAGACTACCAGCGCATCTTACCTTTTGATGTCAAGCCTTGATATTTCAAGAAGAAATTTGGTGCTGCGCGGAAAAGAATCCTTCCGTAAGGTCAGTGAGATGGCGGAATATGCAAGAAAGGAAATCAATGACATCGGTGGATATTATGCATATGGAAGGGAAATGATAAACGGCGGCAGTGTTTATGATTTTGATGTGACAAAGCTGGCAGTTTACACCAGGGATATCGGACTGGCTGGGATTGAGGTTTATGACCTTCTTCGGGATGAATATGATATTCAGATTGAGCTTGGAGATATTGCAAATATTCTTGCTTATATTTCCATCGGTGACCGCATGCAGGATATCGAGCGTCTGGTCGGAGCATTGGCGGATATTAAGCGTCTGTATTCCAAAGATCCCGCAAAGATGTTGAATACAGAGTATATCAATCCGACGGTGCTAGTTTCTCCACAGGCAGCGTTTTATTCGGAGAAAAAATATATCCCAATCCGGGAATCCGCAGGAAAGATTTGTGGTGAGTTTGTTATGTGTTATCCGCCGGGCATTCCGATTCTTGCGCCGGGCGAGATGATTACACAGGAGATTATCGATTACATTATATATGCAAAGGAAAAAGGATGTTCCATGCAGGGAACCGAGGATCCGAATGTGGAATATTTGAATGTACTTTCGGATGAACGGCAGGTATGGAAATAAAAGGAAAGGAGAAAGCCGGTGGAACTTTGGTTTTCAGATTATCAGACCGAGAATGTAAAGGTATCGGTCAAGGTAGAAAAACAGCTTTTTGGGGAGCAGACAGATTATCAGCGTATCGATGTGTTTGAATCAAAGGAGTTTGGAAGGTTTATCAGCTCGGACGGAAGCATTGTCTTTTCCGAGAAGGATGAGTTTGTCTATGATGAAATGATTGTGCATGTGCCAATGGCGGTGCATCCTCACGTGAAAAAGGTGTTAGTCATCGGTGGCGGTGACGGCGGGGTGGCAAGAGAGTTATCCTATTATGATGAGATTGAACAGATTGATGTGGTAGAGCCGGATCAGGTTTTTGTTGAGGTCTGTAAAAAGTTTTTCCCGGACAATGCCTGTGGGTTGGATGATGAACGGGTAAATGTCTATGATGCGGACGGTCTGCGGTTCCTTCGGACGAAAAATGATGAATACGATTTGATTATCAATGATGCCATTGATCCGTTGGGACATACGGCAGGGCTTTTTACCAAAGAATTTTACGGGAACTGTTATCGGGCGTTGAAAGAAGACGGTATTATGGTTTATCAGCATGGAAGTCCATTTTATGATGAAGATGAGGAATCCTGCCGGCTGATGCATCGGAAGGCGAGTCATAGTTTTCCAATCAGCAGAGTATATCAGGCACATATACCGACCTGTTCTTCCGGATACTGGCTTTTTGGTTTTGCCTCAAAGAAATATCATCCACTCGCAGATTTAGATGCGGAACGCTGGAAAAAACGGGGAATTAAAACATGGTATTATACGACCAACCTGCATAAAGGAGCGTTCATGCTGCCAAAATATGTAGAAGATATGTTGGAAGAAGAAGAAGATAAAGCATAAACAAAAGGAGGATAAAAAATGGGAAGATTACTTATTATCGGATGCGGAGGAGTTGCAAGTGTTGCAATCCACAAATGTTGTCAGAACAGCAAAACTTTTTCTGAAATCTGTATTGCAAGCCGGACAAAGGAAAAATGTGATGCTTTAAAAGAAAAACTGGAAAAGACCACGGATACAGTGATTACGACGGCAAAGGTAGACGCGGACAATGTGGAGGAATTGATTGCACTTATCAATTCCTATAAACCGGAGGCAGTCTTGAATGTAGCACTTCCATATCAGGATTTAACGATTATGGATGCCTGCCTGGCATGTAAGGTGGACTATATTGATACTGCAAATTATGAGCCGGAGGATACGGACGATCCAAAATGGCGTGAAATCTATGAAAAGCGTTGTAAGGAGGAAGGTTTTACTGCATATTTCGATTATTCCTGGCAGTGGGCATATCAGGAAAAATTTAAAGAAGCAGGTATCACCGCCCTTTTGGGCAGTGGTTTTGATCCGGGTGTGACCAGCGTATTTACGGCATATGCGTTGAAACATTATTTTGACGAGATCGAGTATATTGATATTTTAGACTGCAATGGCGGTGACCACGGTTATCCATTTGCAACGAACTTCAATCCGGAAATCAATCTCCGTGAGGTTTCCGCTAACGGATCTTACTGGGAAAATGGTCACTGGGTAGAAACAGAACCGATGGAAATTAAAAGAGAATATAATTTTCCGCAGGTTGGCGAGAAGGATATGTATTTACTGCATCATGAAGAAATCGAGTCTCTGGCAAAGAATGTGCCGGGCGTAAAACGTATCCGTTTCTTTATGACTTTTGGACAGAGTTATCTGACTCATATGAAATGCTTAGAAAACGTAGGTATGCTTTCTACTTCTCCGGTGATGTTTGAGGGAAGAGAGATTGTACCGATTCAGTTCTTAAAGGCATTGCTTCCGGATCCGGCTACTTTGGGACCGAGAACAGTTGGAAAGACCAATATCGGCTGTATCTTCACCGGAAAGAAAGACGGGAAAGAAAAGACGATTTATATTTACAATGTCTGTGACCATCAGGAGTGCTACAAAGAAGTCGGTTCCCAGGCAGTTTCCTATACAACAGGTGTGCCGGCAATGATTGGCGCGGCGCTTGTCTTAGACAAGGTATGGGATAAGGATGGCGTATTTAATATAGAAGAATTTGATCCGGATCCGTTTATGGAAATGTTAAATGAATACGGACTGCCGTGGATTGTAGATGAGAACCCTAAGACAGTTGCATAACATTTGCCGTGACAGGATGGTTGCAAGAAAAGGAAAGTTTGAGGATAAACATGAAAACTGATATATGGAATAAACTTCCCACCCCATGTTATGTCGTGGATGAGAGGAAATTAAAACAAAATTTAACTATTCTGCAAAAACTGGAACAGGACACCGGGTGTCATGTGTTGCTTGCACAGAAGGCATTTTCCATGTACAGTCTTTATCCTTTGATAGGTCAGTATTTGAGCGGTACAACCGCCAGTGGCCTGTATGAGGCGCGTCTTGGCAGGGAGGAAATGGGAAAGGAAAACCATGTTTTTGCTCCGGCTTATAAGGGAAAGGATATGAAGGAGTTGGTGCAGCTTTGCGATCATATCATTTTTAATTCTTTTGCTCAGTATGAGAAGCACAGAGAAGTAATTGAATGCAGCGGGAAAAAGGTCAGCATCGGTATCCGCGTGAACCCAGAATATTCTACCCAGGAGGGACACGCAATCTATGATCCCTGTGCACCGGGTTCGAGGCTTGGCGTGACAAAAGAACATTTCCCGAAGGAATTGCCGGAGGACATTGAAGGTCTGCATTTCCATACATTATGTGAACAGGATGCGGATGATCTTGTGCGGACTTTTTATGCTTTCGAAGAAAAATTTAATCCATATTTAACAAAAATAAAGTGGCTGAATCTGGGTGGCGGACATCATATTACACGGGACGGCTATAAGATTGAAGAATTAAAGAAGCTGATTCGTTATATCCGGGATACCTACCAGCTTGAAGTTTATTTAGAACCAGGAGAAGCGATTGCGCTGAATGCAGGGTATCTGGTGACAGAGGTGGAAGACATCGTGGAAAACGGTATGGATATCCTGATTTTGGATGCTTCTGCAGCTTGTCATATGCCGGATGTTTTAGAGATGCCTTATCGTCCTCCGCTTAAGGGAGGCTTTCCGGCAGGAGAAAAGAAATATACTTATCGATTATCTTCCCTCACCTGTCTTGCAGGGGATGTGATTGGAGATTATAGCTTTGAACAGGAAATGCATGTGGGTGACCGACTGGTATTTGAGGATATGGCGATTTATTCCATGGTAAAAAATAATACCTTTAACGGAATCCCGCTACCGGGAATTGCAATCTTAAAAGAAGATGGAACAGTGCAGATGGTGAAGGAATTTGGCTATGAAGACTTTAAGATGCGACTGTCCTGAAATGGAGAAAAACATGAAAGAAGAACAGGTAATCAAAAAAAACAGAGTCCCTGCGGAAGAGGGGTTTTATATGCCCGGAGAATTTGAGCCGCATAGAGGCTGTATTTTGATCTGGCCAGAGAGACCGGGTTCCTGGATATATGAGGCAAAAGCGGCAAGAGAAGCATTCCGTAATGTGATTGCTGCAATTGCAGAGAGCGAAAAGGTTTATGTGGCAGTTGGGACAGCAGGGATGGATTCGGCAAGGAACATGTTAAAGGATGGGAGTGCTCCGTGGCAGGATAATATAGAAATTTTTCCGGCGGAGACGGATGATGCATGGGCAAGAGATGTGGCACCGACGTTTCTGATAAGAGAGTCCGGGGCAGCGGAGCATGAGGTACGCTGCGTCAACTGGGAATTTAACGCTTGGGGCGGAAATGTGGATGGTCTTTATGCATCATGGGAAAAGGATAATGCTTTTGCAAAATTTTTTGCAGAGAAATATGGATATCCGGTTTATGACGCTGCGCCATTTGTGTTAGAGGGCGGTTCTGTTCACAGTGACGGGGAAGGGACGATTCTGGTTACGGAAGCCTGTCTCTTGAGTGCCGGGCGGAATCCTGAACTTACCAAAGAGGAAATTGAAAATCGCTTAAAGGATTATCTAGGTGCAAAGAAAGTTTTGTGGCTGCCTCGTGGAATCTATCAGGATGAAACCAACGAGCATGTGGATAATGTATGTGCATTTTTACGCCCCGGTGAGGTGGTATTGGCTTGGACAGACAAAGAGGATGATCCTCAGTATGCGCTTTCACAGGAAACACTTGCTTATCTGGAGCAGATGACGGATGCAAAAGGCAGGACGTTAAAAATTCATAAATTGCCGATACCGGATGTACCGGTTTGCATTACAGAGGAAGAATTGGCAGGCTATGCCTTCGAAGAAGGAGAGGATGAAAGAGAGACCGGAGAACGGTTGGCGGCATCTTATGTAAACTTCTATTTTTCCAATGGCGCAGTTGTTATGCCGATTTTTGGGGGAGAGAATAAAGAAAGTGACAGTCGGGCAGTGGCTCTCATGAAAGCATGGAATCCCGGAAGGAAGGTAATCCCTGTTTATGCCAGAGATATTTTAGTGGGTGGCGGAAATATCCACTGTATTACACAGCAGATTCCGCGATAGTTTTGTAATGCCTGTAGAATTGCAGAAAAAGGAAGGAGCAGGAAATGAGCAGAGTAAAGGTAGCAGCGGTTCAGATGCGCTGCGAAAAAGGGATAGAAAAGAATCTTGCAGTGGCGGAACAAAAAGTCAGGGAAGCAGCAGGCAAGGGCGCGCAGATTATTTTGTTACCGGAATTGTTTGAACGGGAATACTTTTGTCAGCAGCGACGCTATGAGTTTTATCAGTATGCGAAGCCGGTCATGGAAAATGATGCAGTGCAGATGGGCATCCGTCTGGCAAAAGAATTGTCGGTGGTGCTTCCTGTCAGTTTTTTTGAGCGGGATTGCAATAACCTTTATAACTCCGTTGCTTGCATTGATGCAGGTGGAGAAGTGCTTGGGGTTTATCGAAAGACTCATATTCCAGACGACCATTATTACCAGGAAAAGTTTTATTTTACACCGGGAGATACAGGGTTTCAGGTATTTGAGACAAAATATGCAAATATCGGTGTTGGTATCTGTTGGGATCAGTGGTTTCCGGAGAGTGCAAGGTGTATGGCATTGAAAGGTGCGGAACTTTTATTTTATCCGACGGCGATTGGTTCAGAGCCGATTTTGGAGTGTGACAGTATGCCGCATTGGCGCCGTTGTATGCAGGGGCACGCGGCAGCAAACCTGATGCCGGTCATTGCAGCGAACCGAATCGGGGAGGAATATGTAGAGCCTTGTGAGGAAAACGGCGGACAGTCGTCTGTGTTGAATTTTTATGGTTCTTCTTTTATGACGGATGAGACCGGAGAACTTTTAGAGAGTGCTGCCAGAGATACCGAGGAAATCCTTCTTGCGGAGTATGATTTAACGGAACTTATGGCGAAGCGTCTGGAGTGGGGATTATTCCGGGACAGAAGACCGGAGTATTACGGAATTATCTCCGGAAAGAAATAGAACAGGAAATATAGAAAAGTGGGAAGAACTATCCATTTAGGAGTTCTTCCTTTAATTTTTGGGCAGCGATAGAAAGCGGGCGGTTACTGTCCAGAATGAGACATACTTCCCGTTCCGGCAACGGTTCGGCAAGCGCAATGGGCACAACATCGCCTTTTTCTATGGAGTCTTTTGCCAGTTTTTCCGGGTAGAAGCCAATACCCAGGTTATGGGCAATCATTGGAAGAATCTGATCGGTGGTGGTAGCTTCTATGTCGGGCCCAAAGGGCAGACCATAACGGAAAAAATATTGAATATAAAGCTGTCTGGTACCGGTATCGTTTCCGAGAGAAATGAGAGGATAGTCTGTCAGGTCAGTGAGATGGTGAATGCCGGAAGCCAGAGCAGAGTATTTGGTTCCTCCAATCAGAATTTCGCGGAAAGAGAAAAGTGAAATTGTTTTTTTCTGTTATATCGGGTAATATAGGGAGAAAAGAGGGAGAGAAAGGGAAGTTTTGGATATGGCAGAAGAAAAAAAGCCGGTAATCGGCGTGATTCCACTATATGATGAGACAAAGGAGAGCATCTGGATGCTGCCAGGTTATCTGGAAGGTTTGCAGACAGCAGGGGCGATTCCTGTGGTACTGCCGCTTACCGCGGCAAAAGAGGATTATGTCCGGTTAGATGAGCAAATTGACGGTTACCTTTTTACCGGAGGGCATGATATTTCTCCGGAGCTTTATGGAGAAGAAAAGAAGAAAACCTGCGGTAGCCCCTGCGGAATGCGGGATGAATTGGAACCATATCTTTATCGAATGGCGCTTACAGAGGACAAGCCGGTGCTTGGCATCTGCAGGGGGATTCAGCTTATTAATGTGCTGGAAGGAGGAACTTTGTATCAGGACTTACCGACAGAATATGAGACAGATGTGGAACATCATATGGAGCCGCCATATGACCGTACCGTACATTCGGTTGACATAATATCAGAAAGTCCACTGTACGATTTATTGGGAAAATCGCATATGGACGTGAACAGTTACCATCATCAGGCGGTAAAGACGCCTGGCAATGGGCTGAAGGTCATGGCGGTATCAGAAGATGGATTGGTGGAAGCAGTATATCGTCCGGACAAAAAATTTGTTTGGGGCGTTCAATGGCATCCGGAGTTCATTTATAAAAGGAACGATGATGCACGGAAAATACTGCGGAAGTTCGTTGAGATATCTAGTACCTGCCGGAATAGGACTGCTTGACATAAAACGGGATAAAAGTATACTAATGGTATAATTCCATGCTGACGACGATCTTTCTTGGTTGTCTAATCGGCGCAGTTTGTTTCTGCAAAGTTTGCCAATAGATGTGCGATTAGAAAATTGAGCCGTGTGGTAGGTATTGTTTTAATGATTTTTGGGGGTGCCACGATTCTGTTAAAGGTATTATAACCCTTGACAATCCCCATCGTCCCGGTTATACTATAACCGACAGCTAGTCGGTTGCGATAATTTTATTCCTGTAAGAAGAAAAGGACGGGGAATCATGCGTGTCGTAAAAGAAGCAGAAGAAAGACGAAATGAGATTCTAGACGTTGCAGAAGAATTATTTGGAACGAAGGGGTTTGACAATACCAGCACCAATGATATTTTGGAAAAGGTTGGAATTGCAAGGGGAACGTTGTATTACCATTTTAAATCCAAAGAAGATATTTTGGACGGTGTCATTGAACGGATAACGGGTCAGCTTATGGCAGCAGCATCGCAGGTTGTGAGCCAAGAGGAGGTTCCGATTTTGGAACGTTTGACGAAGGCTATTCTGGCGCTGGATGTGGATACCAGTATCGGGCACGAAATTATGAATCAGGTACACAAACCGCAAAATGCTCTTATGCATCAGAAAATGCAGGAACAGTTGCTTTCCGGTATCACGCCGATTATCACAAGATTGCTGGAGGAGGGAATCGAACAGGGAATTTTTCATACGGATTATCCAATGGAAGCGGTCGAGATGATTTTGCTATATGCCAATACAGTATTTGATGAGTTGCTGGAGCAGAGTCCGGAGAGAAAAGAGCGGCGTATGGAAGCCTTTGTTTGTAATGTGGAGCGTTTGCTGGGAGCGGAACCGGGAATATTAAGAAAAGCAATTATGGAAATTTTTGAGAAACAGGCATAAAAACGGGAATTTATTTAAATTCCCTAATTTTTCAAAAGCTTACCGACAGACAATCGGTCGATAGAGAAAAGCAAAATAAGAAAGGAGATACAAATGAAAGAAAAATCAAATTTCAAAAAATTTCTTCTGCTTTGGGCGGGAGAGCTAATTTCGGCAATCGGAGGCGGACTAACAAGTTTTGGACTTGGGGTATATGTATTTGCACAGACAGGGAGTGCAGCTAGTATGGCGCTGGTGACGCTGCTTGCTTTTTTGCCGACATTGTTTTTAAGTGTTCCGGCTGGGGTACTGGCAGACCGCTATGACAGACGGCTGCTTATGATGCTTGGTGACGGCTGTTCTGCAATAGGAATTCTATATATTCTGTTTTGCATGATGCGGGGGGAAGCAAGTCTTTTGCAAATTTGTATAGGTGTAACAATAAGCTCCGTATTTTCTTCTCTGTTGGAGCCTTCTTACAGGGCAACTGTAACGGATTTACTAAGCAGCGAGGAATATTCAAAAGCTAGTGGAATGGTGAGTCTGGCAGGTTCTGCCAGGTATCTGGTATCACCGGTTCTTGCAGGTGCTTTGCTTGCAGTGGCGGATATCCGGCTGTTACTGGTGATAGATATCTGTACCTTTTTTGTGACAGTGACTGCGACAGGAGTTGTAAGGAATGGGCTTGTGGCAAAAAAAGTAGAAAATCAAGAAGCCTTTTTTGCGGCTTTGCGCAGCGGATGGGATGCAGTGACAGCAAGAAGGGGAGTTTTTCTTCTGATTTTGGTATCTTCTGTAATAACCTGTTTTATGGGAGCACTGCAGATTCTTGCGGAACCTTTGATTTTGGACTTCGCGGACAGCACAACGCTTGGAATCGGAGAGACTGTCTGCGCTTGCGGGATGCTGGCATCTGGGTTGTTTTTAGGAATGAGAGGAATAAAAAAGGATTATGTCAAGATACTTGTGTTGTCCTTGTTTTTTGCGGGAATGAGTATGATACTTTTTGGGTTAAAGGAAAATGTATATCTGATTTGTATTGCCGGATTCTTATTTTTTGCCATGCTGCCGTTTGCAAACAACTGTCTGGATTACCTGGTGCGGACGAATATTCCGGATGAGCTGCAGGGGAGAGCGTGGGGGCTCATTGGATTTTTATCTCAGATTGGATATGTAGTTGCTTACGGACTGGCTGGATTGTTTGCAGATGGACTGGCAGAGTATTTTCAGGTTGGAGTTGGAAGGGGCGCTGCGGCGGTTATTATGATATCCGGTGTATTACTTGGAATAACAGCGTTACTTCTCTATCCGATTTCAGCTATCCGGGAATTGGAAAGTGTGAAAACGATGCAGCAGTGTACCTCGGTAAAATAGTGGAGGCGGTATATGAAACAAAAACTAATATGGAACGATTTGAAAAAGAATAAACTGTTATCTGTTACGACTTTCCTTTTTATGGCAGTTTCTGCGTTGTTATTTTCATTGACCGGGTTATTATTCACCGGGCTGCTCGGCTCCGTGGATGCGTTGATGGAAAAGGCAAAAACACCGGATTTTCTACAGATGCATGCCGGAGAAATGGACAGTCAGGAGATAAGACAGCTTGTTGGGGAAAAAAAGGAAGTGGCAGACTGGCAGACAATATGTTTTTTAAACCTGGAAAACGGAAGGATATTTCTGAATGGAAAGTCTCTTTCCGACAGCACGCAGGACAACGGAGTATGTGTTCAGAGTGATGGATTTGATTATTTGCTGGATTTGAATAATGAAATCATAACGGTGCAGGAGGGGGAAATCTATGTGCCAGTCTGCTATCGGCAGCAATATGGGTTAGAAGAAGGGATGGAGATACAGATTGGAGAGGAGAGTTTTGTCCTTGCAGGTTTCCTTCGGGATTCCCAGATGAATTCCATGCTGGCATCTTCCAAACGTTTTCTGGTATCTTCGGCGGACTACGAAAGACTGAGGCCAGAGGGAACGGAGGAATATCTGATTGAATTTCTGCTGCAGGAAGGGACGGATGTAAATGCCTTTTCGGCAGAATATTCGGACGCCGGACTTCCGTCAAATGGTCCTACGATTACGAAGCCGCTGATTCGTATGATGAATGCACTTTCGGACGGGATGATGATTTTTGTGATTCTGCTGGTGGGTGTATTGATGCTTTTTATTTCCATGCTCTGTATTTATTTTACGCTGCTTGCAAGACTTGCTGCAGACAGGCGAGAAATCGGAATGTTAAAGGCGATAGGAATCGGAAAAAAAGAAATCCGAAATATTTATTTTTCCAGATTTGCTGTGCTTTCAGTAACCGGGGCTGCGTTTGGAATTCTGGCAGCCTATGGACTAAAAAAGCCGTTGTCTGCCCAGATGCGTGAGTTATATGGAACAGCACAAAGTGATGCAGGGGATTTTTTTGTTTCACTTCTTTGCGTGGCTCTTACGGAGGCAGTATTGCTTTTATCTATTCGAAGGACACTAAAGCGTACGGAGAGACTTTCTGCGGTGGAGGCTCTGACTGGAAGAGAAGATAAAAAGAGCGGAAAGAAAGGTTCATTTTCCTTGCAGTATCTTATTGTAATGCTCGTGATTGCAGCCGGAGTTTTTCTTATGGTGGTTCCGGGAAATCTGCAAAGTACAATTTCTTCGCCACGATTTGTGACTTATATGGGTATCGGAGAGGGAGAGATTCGCATAGATATCCGACAGACCGATAATATTGTAGGAAAAACGAGGGCAATAGAGAAGATGTTAGAAGAAGACGGACGGGTAAGCCGCTATGCGGTATTTTTGACAAGGTCTTACCGGATGACATTGCCGGACGGAACTTACACAAATCTGAATGTTGAGACTGGTAATCATACGATTTTTCCGGTGACTTATGCAAAGGGGGAGGCGCCGACGAAAAATGGTGAAATTGCGTTATCCTGCCTGTGTGCAGAAGAAATGGGGCTGGAAGTGGGGGATGCCGTGTCTCTTGAGGTAAAAGGAGGGAAACAGACGTATCGGGTTTGTGGTATCTATTCAGATATTACAAATGGTGGCAAGACGGCAAAGGCAGCATGTATTGAGGATGATGGACCGGTTATGTGGAGTGTATGTTATGTTTCTTTAAAACAAAAAAATGTAGCGCAGCAGTGGCTTTCGGAATGCAGCAGTAAACTTTCCAGGCAGGGAATCAATGCAAAAGCAGTGGATATTGAGGAATATGTAAAGGCATCCTACGGGCAGACGATGCGCCAAATTCGTCTGGCATCCGGGGTTGCATCCGGGGCGGCAGTTCTTGTTATGTTCATTGTGACACTGTTGTTTGTACGCTTAATCACGGCGAGGGAGCGTTATTCGATTTCTTTGCGCAAGGCTCTGGGATTCACCGGGAAAGAGATAAAAAGAATCTATTTCATCCGGTATCTTACGGTAATATTGGCGGGGATTCTGTTCGGTCTTTTAGGTGGAAATATACTTGGGGAAAAAATAGTGGGTGTATTGTTTGGTTCTTTCGGGGCAGCTGGTTTTCGTTTTATCGTGGATGGAAAGATAGTGTTTTTTATCATTCCGTTTGCGGCATTTTTCGCTACGATGCTTGCAGCGGCGATGGGATTGCGGGAAATCAAAAACATAAAAGCGTATGAGTGCTGTACGGGAAAG
>CAMBKU010000034.1 GCA_945868305.1 uncultured Lachnospiraceae bacterium
TTGCCGACAGCGCAAAAATAATTATAAAATCAGGAAAGGGCGGAGACGGTCATGTAAGTTTCCGCCGGGAAAAATATGTGCCGAACGGCGGACCGGACGGCGGAGATGGAGGAAAAGGCGGAGATGTGATCTTTGTTGTGGATGAGGGCATGAACACCTTAAATGATTTCCGGCATAAACGTAAATATGCTGCAGAAAACGGCGAAGAAGGTAAAAAGCGTAATTGTCATGGAAAAAAAGGTGCGGATCTTATTATTAAGGTCCCTGAGGGCACGATTATCCGGGATGCCGAAACGGACAAGGTCATTGCTGATATGTCAGGAGGCAATAAACGTCAGGTTATCTTAAAAGGCGGAAACGGCGGTCTTGGTAATCAGCACTTTGCGACATCTTCCATGCAGGCACCGAAGTATGCTCAGCCAGGGCAGGAGGCTATTGAACTGGAAGTGCGTCTTGAATTAAAGGTAATCGCAGATGTGGGGCTTATTGGATTTCCAAACGTGGGAAAATCCACATTGATTTCCCATGTAACAAATGCAACACCAACTATTGCAAATTATCATTTTACCACATTAAATCCAATTCTGGGCGTTGTGGATCTAGGCGATGGCAGAGGCTTCGTTATGGCTGACATTCCGGGACTGATTGAGGGAGCTTCCGAGGGTATCGGTCTTGGACATGAATTTTTAAAACACATTGAACGTACCAAGGTTTTGATTCATGTGGTGGATGCTGCCGGTACGGAGGGCAGAGATCCGATTGCGGATATCTATGCCATAAATAAAGAGTTGGAGGCTTATAATCCGGAATTATTAAATAAACCACAGGTTATTGCTGCCAATAAAATAGATGCGATTCCTGATGGTGAAAATCAGGTTTTAGAAGATTTGCGCAAAGAATTTGAACCAAAAGGTACAAAGTTGTTTCCTGTTTCGGCTGTCAGTGGGAAGGGATTAAAAGAACTTTTATATTATGTTGAAGATATTCTTTCCAAACTGGATGATAAACCAATTATATACGAACAGGAATTTTTCCCAGAACTTCATTTCCTGAACAATGAAGCCTATACCGTTACAAGGGCGGACGACGGTGCTTTTGTGGTAGAAGGTCCGAAGATTGAAAAAATGCTTGGTTACACCAATATTGACTCTGAAAAAGGCTTTTTATTCTTCCAGCGCTTCTTAAAAGAGCAGGGTATTTTAAAAGAACTGGAAAATCAGGGTATTGAAGATGGAGATACCGTCCGGATGTACAGCCTGGAATTTGATTATTACCGCTCATAAAAAATAACGGAAGGGAGAAAATGATATATGACAAGCAAGCAGCGCTCTTATTTAAAAAGCATGGCAAGTACCATGAATCCGCTTTTTCAGATAGGAAAGTCTTCCCTGACACCGGAAATTATTACGGCGTTAGATGAGGCTCTAGAAAAGCGTGAACTGATAAAAGTAAATGTATTAAAAAATTGTATCGACGATCCAAATGAAATTGCAGCCGTTATCGGTGAACGAACACATTCTGAGGTAGTACAGGTCATTGGAAAGAAAATGGTCTTTTATCGTCCGGCAAAAAAGCCCAAAATTGAACTGCCAAAATAGAAAAGAGGTTTTAGTGATATGGGAAGGAATTCGGAAGGCTTAAAAATCGGTATTATGGGCGGGACCTTTGACCCCATTCATTATGGACATTTGATGATTGCAGAAAATGCTGCAGATCAATTTTGTCTGGATCAGGTCTGGTTTATTCCCACCGGGAATCCGCCACATAAAGAGACATCAACTATTTCTGATGCTAAATACCGCTGCGATATGCTAAAAATTGCCATTTCAGGCAATCCGAAGTTTTCCCTGTCTTTACGGGAAGTGGAAGATACGGAAGTTTGTTACACTTACCGCACCTTGACGGCACTGTGCCAGGAATTTCCCGGTAATCAGTTTTATTTTATTATGGGAGCAGATTCCCTTTTTGAATTTGAAACCTGGCGAAAGCCCGAAATTATCTGTGCGAAAACAAAAATCCTTGCTGCAGTCCGGGATCATGTGAATGAAAAAGCATTGGAAAGACAAATTGTTTGTCTGAAAGAAAAGTATCAGGCTGAAATTTACAGGCTGAATACGCCGAATTTTTCGATTTCTTCCCACAATATCCGTGCCAGAGTGAAAGAGGGAAAAAGCATACGCTATCTTTTGCCAGAGAATGTGCGGGATTATATCGCCAATAAAAAACTTTATTTAAAATAAAGGAGTGTAGGATGATGCCGGAATCAATGGATGAAATCAAAAAAAGTTTAAAAAAAGAACTGGATAAATCCCGTTATGAACATACTTTAGGTGTTATGTATACAGCTGCAGCGCTTGCCATGGCACACGGTGGAAATATTGAACAGGCAATGCTTGCAGGGCTTTTACATGACTGTGCAAAATGTATTCCAAACGATGAGAAATTCTCAATGTGTAAAAAAAATCACATTGAGCTTACAGAATCAGAAAAGGAAAATCCTGCCCTGATTCATGCAAAACTTGGTGCTTTTCTAGCAAAAGAAAAATACCATGTTACGGATGAGAGCATTCTTCATGCAATTCTTGTTCATACCACAGGAGAACCAGAAATGAATCTCCTTGACAAAATTATTTATATCGCAGATTATATCGAACCAAACCGAAATAAGGCGGATAATCTGCCTGTCGTACGACCACTTAGCTTTCAAAATCTGGATGCCGCCCTGTTTAAAATTCTGGGTGACACACTGGACTATTTGAAAGAAACCGGGAAAAAGATTGATTCTCTAACGGAACAGACCTATGAATACTATAAATCCAAAAAAAATGAAAATTGACTGTAAAGGATAAAAGGAGGTACTTATGGAACAGGCAAAGGAAATGGCAAAAATCGCGGTAAAAGCGCTAGAAGAGAAAAAAGCGGAAGATGTGAAAGTCATAGACATCCGTGAAGTTTCTACCATTGCAGATTATTTTATTATTGCAAACGGTTCCAATCAGAACCAGTTGCAGGCAATGCGGGATGCCGTGGATGAGGAATTATATAAGGCGGGATATCATGCAAAGCAAATTGAAGGAAATTCCTACTCCACCTGGATTTTAATGGATTATAATGATATTATCGTTCATGTATTTTCTAAGGAAGACCGCTTGTTCTACGATTTAGAACGTATCTGGAAAGATGGAAAGGAAATTTCCACTGCAGATTTATAAAATGAAAGAGACAGCTTCTAATTGGAGGTGACTGAACCGGTTCCTCAATATCAAGTCTGTCTCTTTTTTTATGCTATTTAAAGAAGCGAAACACGCCGAATACTTTTCCAAGAATAGAACATTCATCTACAATGATTGGATCCATTGTGTCATTTTCCGGTTGTAGACGATAATGACCATCTTCCTTATAATAAGTTTTTACAGTAGCGGAGTCATCCACCAGAGCAACTACAATTTCTCCATTGGAAGCAGTAGAACGTTTTTCTACAAGGATGTGATCTCCATCAAAGATTCCTGCATTGATCATACTTTCACCTTTTACTTTTAACATGAAAGACTCCTCATTCGGCATAAATTCAGCCGGAATCGGGAAGTAGTTCTCAATATTTTCTACAGCCAAAAGAGGCTGACCTGCTGCGACATTTCCGATGATTGGAACATTCACCATTTCCCGCCGTGTTAGATTAAAAGAATCATCGATGATTTCAATCGCACGGGGTTTCGTCGGATCTCTGCGGATATAACCGTTCTTTTCCAACGTCTCCAGATGGGAATGTACAGAAGAAGTGGACTTTAAATGAACTGCTTCGCAGATTTCCCGAACAGCAGGTGGATAACCTTTATTTAAAATTTCCTGTTTGATATATTCTAAAATCTCTCTTTGTTTGTCACTGATTTTTCCATTTGGCATATGACGTTCCTCCTTTTCTAATAAAAGTGTATCATAACTTTCAAGAAAAAGCAAACACATATTCCGAAAATTTGTTCGATTTTTCTGTTGACAAACATTTGTTCCTGATTTATAATGCACTTAGAAAGAAACAAATGTTCGCAACAAGCGTTCGATTATATTCATCAGATATGGAGGAACTATTATGAGCAGAAAAACCGTTTGTATGATAGAAAAAAGAATCCTTTTCGTTACCGTCACCTTGATTTTTATTCTTCTTGCTGCATGGGGAATCAGCAGTCTTGAGGATTCTTCCAGTGCGAAAGCTTCTGTTGAAAGTTACAAATATTACACCAGTATCCAGGTAAAGCAGGGCGATTCCCTCTGGTCTATTGCAGGAAATTATATTTCAGCAGACTATACCGATATGAATGATTATATTGATGAAATAAAGGATTTAAATCATTTAAGCAGTGACGCCATCCATGCGGGAGAGTACCTTTTGGTCCCTTATTATTCCTCTCAATACTTATGATTAAAACTGATTCATTGAAAAAGCGTGAATAATCAGAAATGATAAAAATATTCTGTTTTTATAAAAAAGCCATATTTCTTCCGGTTGTCTTTTTCCTGAAATACAGCTATAATAGGAGAGAGATAGGAGAGTTATAGAAGTATGTTTAAGTTTCTTTATGTAATATTTATGAATCTGTTCCGTGCACCGTACATTATTCCGAAAATGCGTTATGAAGCAGATCATCCAGATAAATTCTCGGAAGAAGAACGTTATCGCCTGGTGAGACATGCGATTACTCTTATGATGAAGTCCGGCAGAATTCATACGGAATGTTTTGGAGAAGAAAATCTTCCGAAGGATCAGGGTTATGTCATGTATCCAAATCATCAGGGAAAATATGATGCTTTGGGAATTATCATTTCCCACAAGGAGCCCTGTTCTCTTGTTATGGACAAGGCAAAATCTAATACGATTCTCGTCAGTGAATTTGTAGATTTGGTACAGGGAAAGCGTCTGGAAAAGGATAATGTCCGACAGGGTATGCAGATTATTTTAGAGGTAACAGAAGATGTAAAAAACGGTATGAAATACATCCTGTTTCCGGAAGGTGGCTATGAATTTAATAACCGCAATAAGGTATGTGATTTCAAGGCTGGCAGCTTTAAATGTGCTGTAAAAGCAAAGGCTCCGATTGTGCCAGTTGCCCTGATTGATTCCTACAAGGTGTTTAATACCTTCCATTTGGGCAGTGTTACGACACAAGTCCACTTTCTAAAGCCTCTGTATTATGATGAATATAAGGATTTAAAGACGAAGGAGATTGCTGAACTTGTCAAACTTCGTATCGAAGAAAAAATAAATGAAATCTTAGGAAAGTCATCCGCGAATGAAGATTAACGCGGATGACTGATTTTTTGTGGCCATCCATCTATACCGCCATTTAAAATAGCAGTAAACATTCTATTTTTTGCCCCCGGATTTTCCAGATTAATCTGACGCAACAGATTTTTAGCATATTGTCTTTTGGTGATTCCATCTGCCGGACAGGGGTTTTTAGTGACAGGAAGTGTATATTTGTGCATGAATCCAATGACGTCGACTTCTGCAAGATACATCATAGGTCGAATTACAGTAAGCTGCATCCGATCCAGATACGTTTTGGGAGAGAAAGAATAGAATCTTCCTTCAAAAATCAATGACAGAAGCATCGTTTCCAAAATATCATCTTTATGGTGAGCATAGGCGATTTTATTACATCCCAACTCTTTTGCCTTCTGGTTTAACGCTCCTTTTCGCAGTTTTGCACAAAGAGAGCAAGGGTTTTCTTTTGCATTTTCTTCAAATACAATTTTTGCTATATCTGTTTTGACAATAAAATATGGAATGTCCATATCCTTGCAAAGATTCTCTATTTTCTCAAGATTAAAAGATTCAAATCCTAAATCTACTGTAATTGCCATAATTTCAAAATGCTTCGGATAAAAGCGGGCTAAACCATGCAGAGCGTACAAAAGAGTAAGACTATCCTTACCACCGGAAATACCAATGGCAATCTTATCACCTTCCTCAATCATTTCATAATCATCAATCGCTTTGCGCGTTACACTAAGAAGTTGTTGTAATTTCATATATTCTTCTCCTGTTGTTCTCTTTTTGCATCCACATTCTTCTTTCTATCAGAATGTTTCAGTTATCAGTTTACTCCTGCTTGATTGATTCTGCAAGCTCGGAATAGGTTGCTTTTTTCTTTGTGTTTTATTAAAATAGATTTTAATTGCTGTAAATAGGAAAAGAAAAGGAGCTAATAAAAAATATGCGTTTTGTAATTCAACGAGTAACAGAAGCATCGGTAACGGTAGACGAACAGATGATTGGAAAAATCGGAAAAGGATTTTTGGTTTTGATTGGAATTTCCGGTAATGATACCAAGGAAATTGCAGATAAAATGATAAAAAAATTAATCGGTATGCGAATTTTTGAAGATGAAGATGGAAAAACCAATTTGTCTTTAGATGATGTGAACGGAAGCCTTCTTATGGTATCTCAATTTACACTTTATGCTGACTGTAAAAAAGGAAACCGTCCTTCTTTTATCAAAGCAGGAGAACCAACAATGGCGCAGGAAATGTATCAATACATTATTGACAAATGTAAACAGCAGGTTCCGATTGTAGAAACCGGTCAGTTTGGTGCGGATATGAAAGTTTCTCTACTAAATGATGGGCCATTTACAATTTTATTAGACTCTGCAGAACTTTAATTTTTGTATGGGAAAAAAACCATTCATATTTCATTATTCCTATCGACTTATTGGGAATTTTATGGCATACTGGCAGTGAAAGAAACAAAGGATCCTTTGATAATTTTATGTGAAACTGGAAACCATAAATAAAAATAAGAAAGGTAGGAATTTAAATATGGTAAATATGAGAAAAATCGCAGTGATTGGCTGCGGATTTGTCGGTTCGACCTGCGCATTCACCTTGATGCAGAGCAATCTTTTTTCTGAACTGGTATTAATAGATGTAGACAAAAATAGGGCAGAGGGAGAGGCAATGGATATGAGCCACGGTCTGCCGTTTGAAACTCCGATGAAAATTTATGCTGGGGAATATGAGGATATTTCAGATTGTTCTATTGTAATTATTACCGCTGGTGCGAACCAAAAGCCGGATGAAACCCGTTTAGATCTGGTGACTAAAAATGTTGGAATTTATAAAAATATTATCCCGGAGATTGTCAGGGTAGGATGCGAGGGAATCTTGCTTATCGTTTCCAATCCTGTAGATATTTTAACCTATACGGCATTAAAATTATCCGGTTTTCCAGAAAATCGTGTTATTGGTTCCGGTACGGTACTGGATACCGCCAGATTAAAATATCTGCTGGGTGAGCATTTGAAAATCGATAACCGCGGTGTCCATGCATTTATTATCGGAGAACATGGAGACAGTGAGCTTGCTGCTTTTAGCAGTGCCAATGTTTCGGGCATTAACTTAAACAAATTCTGTGAGATGCGTGGGTATTACAATCATGAAGAATCCATGCAACGAATCTATGAAGATGTCCGGGACAGTGCTTATAAAATCATTGAAAAGAAGCATGCGACTTATTATGGTGTAGCTATGGCTGTGCGTAGAATTTGTGAGTCTATTGTGAGAAACGAGCATTCCATTCTTCCGATTTCCAGTCTGACTCATGGAGAATACGGAATTGATGATGTTTGCTTAAGCCTTCCGGCTATTGTAAGTTCCAACGGCGTAGAAAAAATTGTTCCGATTTCCTTAAATGAGGAAGAATTAAAGAAATTAAAAGATTCTGCAGCAGCTTTACGTAAGGTTTTGGATACGGTTTTGCCATAAAAGCACAGAGATGTGATACGCTTTGGGAATCTCACTCTAATTAGCGGTCGTCAAATGTTCCTTCGTGCAAGCACGATGTTCATTTTGCTCGTCGCAATAACAAAAAATATCTTCGGAAAAAATATTTTCCGAAGATATTTTTGATTCATTTTTTATTCCGGATAAACCAAATGAGCATCATCAATGTGGTAAAGTGTATGCTCCAGATAACGTTTTGCAAGGTAATTTGCCATGCCAAGATTCATATCCAGGTAATTGCCACAATCACGTGGGCTTGCTCCCGGGACTTCATCTTTAAAATCACGGATAAACTCAAACATTTCAGTAACTAGCTTTACAATATCCTTTGATTCGTAATCACCGGCAAGAAGAAGATAAAAACCAGTACGGCAGCCCATAGGTCCAAAATAAACTGTTTTATCTTTAAACTCTGCATGGTTGCGCAGGAAAGTAGCTCCAAGGTGTTCAATCGTATGAACTTCGGCTGTGTTCATAACCGGTTCATCGTTCGGAGCTGTCATGCGAAGATCAAAGGTTGTGATAACTTCCTGACCAACATGATCCTTTCTGGAAACATAAATTCCAGGTTCTAATTTAATATGGTCAATGGTAAAGCTTGCAATTTTTTCCATTTTCTTTTTCCTCCCAAAAGCAAATTATTCTAACTTAATTATTGTAATATGTAATATCAACCATTGTCAATATCTTCGGATGTTTGTCTTTTTCTGACAGACACAGCATTTGCTGCACGGCGCTTATGTTCGTCCTCAATAGCAGCATAATAATCAATCGTCGTATTTACATTTTCATGTCCAAGAACATCCGCTACCAGGCGGATATCTCCGGTTTCCCGGTAGAGGGCAGTGCCGTAGGTACTTCTTAACTTGTGCGGTGTGATTTTTTTGGTTGGAACTGCCATTTTTGCGTATTTTTTGACTAAATTTTCGATAGCATCCACACTGATGCGTTTATTCTGGAGAGAGTAGAACAGGGCATTTTCCTGATTCTTTTCCGGAATAATTCTGGCACGTTCTCCGTCAATATAATTTTTTAGCACAAAAGCAACTTCATCACCGAAATAGAGTACGTCCTGACCGCCGCCTTTTCGAACAATGGTCATGGAATTATCACTGAAATTAATGTCATTGATATCCAATCCGGCACATTCTGAGACACGGATTCCGGTGCCAAGCATCAGAGTTAAAATTGCAAGATCCCGCTGCATTGTACGTTTGCAGTAATTCCTTTGGCGCTCGCTCATTTGTTCGTTACCATGTTCAATTGCATCTAATAACGCTGAAATTTCTTCCGAATTCATACGAATAATATTTTTATCTTTTTTTAAACGTGGGAGTTTAACCAGAGCCATTGGATTACTCTCAATATAACCATGTTCAAAATGATATTGAAACATACCACGAAGTGGCGACATTTTCCTTGCAATTGCCTTTTTCCCGTTTTCATGTTTTTCGCCTTTTTCATTTAACTCAAGGTATCGTTGGTATTCCACAATATCTTCAGATGTCAGCCGTTCCATATCTTCCAGGCGAAAATTTTTTATAGGAGTATCTTTAAACCGCGGATTCATGTCTTTAATATAACGAAAAAAAGTGAGTAAATCATAGGCATAGGAAATCAATGTACTGACCTGAGAAGAAACTTCCTTGTCATAAAGATAATCCGTAGCAAATCCAGGAAGTTCTGCAATAAGTTCCCGGAATTTTAAGGTCTGTTGTTTCTTTTTTTCTTTATAATAATCCGAATCTTTTCCCATAAAACATCTTTATCCTTTCTTTTTCACCTTATCTATCGGAAAAACTGATATTTATCCGATAGATTGTTTTCGCTTTCACAGCCTGCCCCAACTCTAATTTTTACCTCTTGAAGATAATTACTCAATAAAAGCTGTAAAGCAGGCAAATTAAAATTTTATGAATAATAAAAAAATTATAGCCCTGCAACAACGATTTCTTCATAGAAACGATCTAAAAATTCTTCATACAGAGCACGGTAGGTATCATCAAAAATCTTTGTGATTTCCGATTTCACACCTGCATTTTCTTCAAAAATCGAAAATGCTTCTTCATAAATATCCGGATTTTTTTCATAGAAAAGCTCCGTTAACGTATCCTGAAAAGTAAACAGAGCCGTTTTGGAAAGGTTTTCACGAAAATCTTCTTTTCGAATATTTCCAGCTTTTTCGTAATCTTCATGAAAAATTTTGCCTTTTTGAGCTTTGTAAAAATTTTCGAAATCCTCTTTCACATCTTCATAAGTAATCGGTGTATAGTTGGCATGAAAAAAAACTTCAAATTCTTCTGCCGATTTATATTTTCCCATATTTCTTCCGTAAAAAAGCTGTTACAAAAAGAATCTGCAACAGCTTTTCCCTTTCGTTTTTTTATTGTAGAAAATTATTTCTTTGCTGCATCTAAAAGCTCACTATACCGAATAATCATGTCTACGCAACCCTCAATACCAAGTTTGCTGATATCAAGCGTTAAATGATAGCTTCGGGAATCGCCCCACTTTTTACTGGTATAGTAATTATAATAGCTGGCACGCTGTTTATCCTTCTTTGTCAGTGTATCTTTAGCCTGTTTGTCATTCATATCAAAGCGTTTTTTCATATTTTCTATGCGATAATCCAAATCTGCATGGACAAAAACATTGATACAATTTGGATTTTCCGCTAATGCATAATCTGCGCATCGCCCGACCAGAACGCAGGGACCCTCTGCTGCTATCTTTTTAATTGCTTCAAACTGTGCCAAAAAGACTTTATGATTTAATGGCATATCCAGAAACGGTGCTGAAGACGCATAACCGTTAATCGAATATGTATCCATGACCAGTGAATACAAAAAACTGCTTGTCGGCCGTTCATCATGATTTTCAAAAATTTCTTCACAAAAACCGCTCTGCTTTGCTGCTTCCGTCAAAAGCTCCTTATCATAGCATTTGATGCCAAGCTGCTTTGCTAAAGCAATACCTACGTTTTTGCCATCACTTCCAAACTCACGCCCGATTGTATAAATATATTCACCCATAAAACCACCCTTTCGTAAGCCGATTATTTTGTATATGATTATTATAATATATTTCCAATTAAAAGTACACGATTAAATTATTTTAATTTTTGCAACAATTTTTCAAAATATTCAGGCAATGGTGCGGTGACCTCGATGTATTCATCTGTTCTCGGATGCACAAATCCAATTGTCATAGCGTGCAATGTCTGGCCTTTGAGACCGTGAGCATTTTTCTCCCCTCCGTATACAGTATCACCAAGCAGCGGATGACCAATACTTGCCATATGGACACGAATCTGATGCGTTCTTCCTGTCTCTAATTCAAATTCCATATACGTATGCTTTTTCAGGCGCTCTAAAACTTTATAGTGTGTAACGGCAGGTTTCCCATTTTTCTCATTAATTGCCATCTTTTTTCGATCTGTCGGATGTCTTCCGATAGCTCCTTCTATCGTACCGCTGTCCTCTTTTACTATTCCATTTACAATGCCTCGGTAACGTCTAGTAACGGTATGTGCTTTAATTTGAGCTGCGATTTTTACATGGCTTTCATCATTTTTACATACAATCAAAGAACCTGTCGTATCCTTATCAATGCGGTGAACAATTCCCGGACGGATTTCCCCGTTGATACCGGAGAGACTGTCTTTGCAATGAAACAGAATAGCATTTACAAGCGTGCCGGAATAATGCCCCGCTGACGGATGAACCACCATATCCTTCGGTTTATTTACTACTAGTAAATCTTCATCTTCATACAGGATATCAAGTGGAATATCCTCCGGAAGAATAGCTACAGATACCGCAGGCGGTATCTCTACAGCAACAATATCCTCTGCATGTAACCGGAAATTACTCTTTTCACTTTTTTCATTGACAGTGACATGATTTTCTTTGATCAACTTCTGAAAAAATGTTCTGGACTGTTCCGGGTAAATTGCTGTCAGAAATTTATCCAGTCGTTCTCCGTCATACTCCGCTCCCGCTTCAAATGTCTGCTGCTCCATCAGTGCTCCTCTTTTTTCTTTCTTTTTGGAAAAATTCGCTCCAAATCTTCTTCTTTATAATAAAATAGAATAAAAATCATCAGTGCGATTGTTGCTGTAACCACATAAATATCAGCAACATTAAAAATAGGAAAATCAATCAGAGAAAAATAGAAAAAATCAACTACAAAACCCTGCTTCACCCGATCAATGAAATTTCCAATTGCGCCTGCAAAAAAAAGAACCGCAATGACGCGAAGCGGAAGATATTTTTTTTCTCTTGGAATGCGAACATAAAGAAAACATAAAATTACGCATAGTATGAGTGTGCTAATGATAAAAAAGGTACGTGCGCCCTGCATCATGCCAAAAGCAGAACCCCGGTTTTCCAGATACTGCAATTCAAAAACACCTTCAATCAAAATAAGTGGATTTTTATCTTTTAAATGAACCACAGCAAGCACTTTTGTTACCTGATCCAGCAAAATGAAAAGAGCAATGCTTACGATTGCCGCAATGATATTTTTTATAGATATTTTTTTCATATATGACAGCCTCCGCTATTTATATTTTCGGTAATCAATTTTCATCCTTCCCTTTTTTGTCTCTCCTGAAACAGAATCAAAAATATATTTTCCGTAGGAGCGGATGGAAAGTACATCTCCCGGTCGGCACACATAGGTGTTGTGCAGTGTTTCTTTACCGTTAATAAACACTTTTCCGCCTGCAATCATAGAAGATGCCGCAGAACGCGATATTTTGCAGATACAGGCCACAAAAGCGTCCAACCGGTTAGAAGTAATGATACCACTGAAAAAATCAAATTCCGGGCGGATTTGGGGGTTCTCTTTCGCATCTGTTTCTGAAACTTTTACCACAGTATGCCGGATACGCTCCAACTGTTCTAAGACATAAGACTTTACAGAATCAGCACAAAAAAGATATGCTGTATTGTCCTTTAACAAAATATCACCGATTTTTCCACGTTCAATTCCGAGATTCATGACTGCACCTAAAATATCCCGATGCTCCAGGGCATCAGAAAATTTGGGATACATCGGTTCAATTTTCAAGCAGGAAAATGGATAATTCCATTCATAGTAAAGAGCGCCAGGAAGAAAAGCCACCATCTGACGCTCTGCATATTCATATCCGCCATACACCTGAAAATCGGATGCAAGCATCCTTTCTGTCTGGCGAAACACATTTAATTCATTTAGATTCAGAAAATCGGAAAAAGTTACGATTCCCTTATAATCCGCCTGCCTGGACAAATCCAGAAAGCGTTTCTGTAACAACTGCTCGTCCTCTGTCATGAAACTTACCTGTAATCTGTTGTCTGAATCCCTGGAAGATCAAAAGAGTCCATAATATCCTGAAAATCTCCAGAGATGTCTACTGTAGACGGTGTGATGATAAATATGTAATTGGAAATCTTCTGCAGATTACCACTGATAGCAAAACAGGAACCGGAAGTAAAATCAATGATCCGCTGTGCAATTTCTACGTCAAGTCCCTCTACATTCAAAACAACAGTACGATTCATAAGCAGAGTTTCCGTAATCTCTCTTGCATCTTCCACCGAAGTAGGCTTGATGACGCACACTTCCATTCCGCCTGCGGAAAGCTGCTTTCTGGAAGGACGCATCGGTGTAATCTTCTGCGACTGCTTTACTGGCTTCTCGCGTATTTCCTCCTCCTCAGGATAATTGTCCTCGGATTTGGAAAACAGTTTCTTTTTCGGCATCTCATCTTCTTCGTCATCATAATAATCATCATCGTAAAAATCATCTTCATCATCCGGATTTAAGCGCATTACATTTAAAAATTTATCAAATAATCCCATGAATAATCTCCTATCATTTCAAATATATTCTTATATAAAAATATTGCCCGTGGTTAATTTGCTTTTCCGTAATTTCTTGCACCGAAGATTCCGGTACCGACACGTACCATAGTCGCACCCTCCTCGATGGCAACCATATAATCATTTGTCATGCCCATAGACAAAATTTCCATACGTACATTATCAATGTTTTTGGAAGCAATGTCAACAGATAATTGCTTTAACCGCCGAAAATGCACACGATTGTCTTCCGGATGCTCTACAAATGGAGCAATCGTCATAAGACCTTCAATCCTTACATTTTCAAGGGCTGCAATCTCTTCTGCAAGCTGCAGGGTTTCTTCCGGCTTCACACCGAACTTCGTGTCTTCGCCTGCCACATTGACTTCAATCAGAATTGGAACTGTGACATTATGCTTTTTCGCCTGAATATTAATTTCTTCTGCCAAACGGTAAGAGTCCACAGAATGAATCAACACAGCCTTGTCAACGATATATTTTACCTTGTTGCGCTGCAGATGACCTATCATGTGCCATTTGATATCTTTTGGCATCTCCTCGTATTTTTCTACCATTTCCTGCACCTTATTTTCGCCAAAGGTACGAATACCCTCGTCATAAATTTCCTGGAGCATAGATACCGGTTTTGTTTTGCTTACGGCAATCAGGGTTACTTCCTCTCGCTTTCTTCCGGCTTTTTCACAGGCCTGAGCAATGTTTTTTTCAACTTCTTTCAAATTGTCCTTTAACATATTTACACCTCTAATTGATTAAATCATTTTCATTCACTTTGGTTCCGTCCAGTGCAATATGGTCATATAGTGCAATACCATAACTGGTTCCGGTCTCCACAATGGAGTATTCTTCGTTTTGATACAAAATATTAATCTGCTTAAATACAGCATATCCCTTGTTGATATTATAAACGCCTTTCAAAGTAGCAGTTTCACCCACCGTATAGGTCTCGTTGGAATCTGGTCGCTGCAACACGGTACCGGCTGTGATTTCCTCCTCATCAATATAATAGGCATCATCTGTCTCATAGTAAAGTGCTGTTGCAATAAAATTTATATTACCCGAAGCAGAATCTTTGACTAACAGTCCTTTTGAAGAAGAATCCTCTCCTTTTGCAAAAAATTCTTTAGGAACTTTAAAAAATTCTTTTTCGATAATAGAACTATTCGGAATTTTCAAACCGCTTTCTTTATCCAGTAAAAGCTCAATTTCGATAAAACGTTCCTGTACATAACGAACCATGGAATTGTTCAGCGTCAATATCAGGTAATAACCATCGGAAAGCTGGCGTTCCTCATAGTTTACCCACATTTTTCGCCCATCCTCCATAAATTCTATTTGTACAGCAGTTCCATCCATCAGCCGCTCATAGATTTCCAAAGAAACTGGAACTACAATGTGCCATGTTTCGTCGGTCACAAGTTTATAAACCGGATCACCGGCCGTAACCTTGTCCCTCATTTTTAAGTTCGTTTTTGTATAATCCAGTTCATTTAACATGGATGGCTCAAAACTGTCTATCGTAACACCTTCGTATCCGTCCGTGTAATAGGCAACAATACCAGGAACTGTCGCATAACCGAGATGGAACGTGTTATTTGCCTGCGCATAGGCAGTATAATCACCTATTGAATCCAGCGCATCGAGATTTATAGCCTCCATAATCTGAGCATCTACGCTTTCTTTAAAAGAATAGACATTATAAAACGAATCGCTACTGTAGGATTTTGTATATTCATCTACGACTTCTCCGATTTCACTTAAATTTGTCTTTGAAAGTTCGGACTGTCCGGTAGATGCTGCCGCAATCTGTTTTGCTACATCTCCGGTTTCATCAATAGAATAGACTAACGTATTATAACTTGCTTTTCGGGAATCCTTTAAATAGTAATTGACATAACCTGAGGTGTCTGCATAGACTACGGATTCACTGCGAATGGCAAGTCCGCTGTAAGTATTATTTTCTGCGATTGTCCCCTGTTCCACTTCATACACAGAAATATGTGTCTTTGTAAAATAACTGAATATATTGAAAAGAATATAGATAAAAATAATTACAAAAATTACAACGCCGATATTTAAACTAAATGGCTTTCGATAATTTACAATTTTTTTATTCTTTGACAAAATAGTACCGCCTTTATCATGAACTCTTGTCCATTTTAGCATTTTCCAAATTAGAATACAATGCCTTTCCTATGTATTATTTTTGGAAAAGGTGACATACTATCCAAAAAGGAGGACATCAATTATGAGTTCAAAAGGATTAGATTATACGTTACTTACCTTTGTACTGCTCGGTGCCATTAACTGGGGACTGATTGGATTTTTCCGCTTCGACCTGGTTGCTTTCCTGTTTGGAAATATGTCTTGGCTCTCCCGTATCATTTACGGTATTGTCGGCATCAGCGGCTTATATTTGCTCAGTGCTTACGGCAGAATACGTTCCGTCAATGAAGCATAGCTTGTAAAAAAGGTGTCTTAGGCAACTGCTTAAGACACCTTTTCCTTTATCGGAACGCTTTATAAAGAAAGAATGAGCTTTGCCCGTGCACATTCCGGCAAATCCCGTTCATCCTTTGATACACTAAGAACAAATTTAACAGAAAACTTTTCACTGATGACATCCAGCTTTTCGATTGCATGTGTCATCTCATCATCTTTCATAGAAGAAATTGTAAGAAAACTGTCCAAATACATTTCTTCAATATCATGATCCTGTGAAATAATTCCACAGAGGAAACCCATAAACTCATCACAATTTGCAATAGGATAATCCGCTACATCAATCAAACGAATTTTGTTATTTAATTCATACATGTGCTTTGGACTTTTATCCAGATAAACAATGCTGCCTTTCGCAGTTTTTACAGAAGCATTTACTTTATCCAGTAAATGTTTCGTCTTTCCTTTTCCTTTTACTCCAGCGATAATCTCAATCATTGGTATCTCCTCCTGACATTTCTGCTTTTCGTCATGAATGAAACCGTTGAAATGCAGTTATTTTATAAACCAATTATAGTATAAGCTGTCTATAAATACAACCATTAATTACCATATTGTTGCAACATTTCGTTCATCAAAAGATAAAGATTGCTTTTACAGTCTGCTTTCAAAACAATAGATATAATATTCTGACCACTTGTATTCTGGCTAAGCAACACCAGACAATAACCTGCTTCACCGGTTGTTCCTGTCTTGCCGCCAAGAATCGTAATCCCATCCGGTGCCTTTTCTGTTCCTGCAAGATATTTGTTGGTTGAAGTCCATTCCTGTGATACCGGTACTCCCGCCGCATCCATATAATTTGCGGTATAATCCGTTGTTTTTAAAATTTCTAAAAAAGTTTCATCCTGAATAGCTGCCTGGAATATCAGATACAGATCATAAACGGTTGTATAATGGTTGTCATCCGGAAGGCCGTTTGGGTTAACAAAATGTGTTCCGGTAGCACCAAGTGATGCTGCTGTCGTGTTCATCAACCCGGCAAAGGTATCGATATCACCAGATATGTACTCTGCAATGGCAACCGCCGCGTCATTTCCACTTCGCATCATAAGACCATAAAGCAAATCCCGCAATGTAATCTGATCACCCGCTTTTAAACCGCAGACAGAAGAATCGCTTGCCATATTCGCTGCATCCGCACTTACTGTTACTATATCATCCAGATTTCCATACTGCAAAGCAAGATAACAGGTCATAATCTTGGTCGTGCTGGCAGGATAAAGCCTTTCATATATATTTTTTGCATAGGGAATTGCTCCGGTTGATGTATTAAAAAGTCCAGCTCCTTCACAGACTTGTTCATCGGTACTTTCCAAACCGATATTTTCCAGTCCTCCCACGCACAGATTCGTTCCAAAATAAGAAAGACCTTCTTCTTTGCCTGACTGAATAAGAGATGCCGCGGACGCAGTATTGTATACCGGGTATGGATTTTCCAATACAACACTTTGTTTACTGCATCCTGTCACCTGCATTGCCAGTGCAATACTTAAAAGTCCGCACAGGACATATTTACTTATACATTTCACGCCACTCTAAATCTCCTCTGTCTAAAGACTTAATCAGAAGCTCTGCTGTGGCAAGATTGGTTGCCAGCGGAATATTGTGCACGTCACACAGACGTACCACACTGTTAACATCCGGTTCATGGGACTTCGGGGTCAACGGATCTCTTAAGAAAATAACAAGGTCAATCTCGTTATGCTCAATCTGTGCGCCAAGCTGCTGTGCACCACCCAGATGTCCTGCCAGATATTTATGAACATTCAAATTTGCAACTTCCTCAATCAGTCTTCCGGTTGTTCCCGTTGCAAACAGTTCATTCTTGCATAAAATGCCGCGGTATGCGATACAGAAATTCTGCATCAGTTTTTTCTTTGAATCATGTGCTATCAATCCTATATTCATGATATGATTCCCCCATTCAATATTTTTTCGGCTGAAGTCCGACATTCAGGACCAAACCAATACCGAGATACAGAGTAACTAAAGAAGTCAACCCATAACTGACAAACGGTAACGGCAGTCCGGTATTCGGCATAAGGCCGGTAACTACGCATATATTTACAAATCCCTGAAAGCCAATCAAGGAAGCAACGCCGCAGGCTATCAGTCTTCCTGCCATATCTTTTGCCTTCCTTGCAATCAAGATGCACTCGAACACGATTAAGAACAAAAGAATAACAATCGCCGCCGCTCCAACAAATCCAAGTTCCTCTCCTGCTACCGCAAAAATAAAATCAGTCTGCGGCTCGGAGATAAAATTGCCATTTTTTACAGAAGCAATGTCGTTATTGTTTAACCCTTTGCCCCACAGCCTGCCAGAGCCAATTGCCATGATGGAATTCTGCTGCTGGTAAGCATCGTCTGCATAGGCTTTCGGATTCAGCCATGCCATAATTCTTTTATATTGGTATTCGTCTAATATTTCCTGTCCGGGCTGAAGAATCAGACTTAAAAAGATAATCGCTGATGGGACAGAAATTCCGAGAACGCCCAATACTATTTTATAACTTAATCCCGCAATAAACAAGAGGGAGACAAAAATTAATGCAGTCACAATCGTCGTGGAAAGATCCGGCTGTTTTAAAATCAAAACCAACGGAATCCCAATCAGCACGAAAGAACAAAGCAATATCTTTACGGTATTGAGTTCCTCCTGATATTTCATAAAGAAATATGCAAAAAATACAATTATAATAATTTTTGAAAGCTCAGATGGCTGAAAGCGAATACCTGCAATCGTTACCCATCTTGTCGCACCGTTGGCATCATTTCCCATTACCTTTACCAAGACAAGAAGAACTACGTTGAGAAAATAAAACAACCAGCTAAACCTAAGAATAAAGGTATAATCCATCAAAGAAACAACCGCCATGACCGTCAATCCCAAAAACAATCCGCAAATCTGCGTTTTCTGTACAGAAGCCTTGGCACTTCCAATCACAAGAATCCCAATGATGGACAGTGCGAGCACATAAAATACCAGACGAAAGCGATAATTTTTTATACTATATTGTTTTAACATTTCTATTTCCTAAATCATAAATTATGTTAATTTCCCGGATGCTTTAAATCCTTGATTGGAATATTTGCATACAGCGCAGGAACGCTGCCATTATTCCCATCGGACTCTGTCTGGGTAATCTGAATATCTAACCCCTCAGCATCTATTTCCATGTATTTGGAAATGACTTGTATAATATCATTTTTTATCATTTCCATAACATCCGGTGAGCAGTCGGCCCTGTCCGAAATAAGAAGCAGTTTCAGACGGTCTTTGGCAACATCACCGGAACTCTTTTTCTTAAAGAAATCCATGAATCCCATGTTCGTTTCCCCCTAATTCTTTTTGAATAAGCCCACAAATTTTGTCCAGACACCACCTTTTGATTCCAAATCAAGAAGCGGCACTTCTTCACCTAAAATCCGGTGACAGATATTTTCATAAGCCTGTCCGGCAAGAGAATCATGGCTGCCTACAAGCGGTTCACCCTGATTCGTGGAGATAACGATTTGTTCATCATCAGGAACTGCACCAATTAAATCAATGGCAAGAATTTCCTGTACGTCTTCAATAGACATCATATCTCCTCGTTTTACCATATCCATACGGAGACGGTTTACAATCAGTTCCACTTTCTTTATCTCATGCGCTTCCAAAAGCCCGATGATACGGTCTGCGTCACGAATAGCGGAAACCTCCGGTGTCGTAACAATAAGTGCTCGGTCCGCTCCCGCAATGGCATTCTGGAATCCCTGCTCAATGCCTGCCGGGCAGTCAAGCAGTATGTAGTCGAACTCCTCTCTGAGCTCGTCCACCAATTTTTTCATCTGCTCAGGATTGACAGAGGTTTTATCTCTTGTCTGAGCGGAAGGAAGCAGGAAAAGATTCGGGTATTTCTTATCTTTAATCAGCGCCTGTTTAATACGGCAATTTCCTTCTACTACATCAACCAGATTGTATACAATACGGTTCTCTAATCCCATTACTACATCCAGATTACGAAGTCCTATATCCGTATCAATCAACACTACTTTTTTGTTTAACTGGGCGAGGCCGGTACCTACATTTGCAGTAGTAGTTGTTTTTCCTACGCCGCCTTTTCCTGATGTAACAACAATTACTTCACTCATTGAAATATCCTCCTGAATTTTCATTTCATTTTTTATATGCTATTTAATAAGCCTTTCGTAATGGGCTCTATTAAAATATTTCCATCAGAAACCAATGCAATCTGCGGATCCATGGTACGTTTTCGATTACGAATTGATTCCCATGGTCCCCTGTCGGCACTTCTGCCTATGACATTGCCGATTTTTATCTGTACGGGATCCATATCCAGGGCTGTCACAAAACAGGTTTCATCTCCTGCCGCTCCAGCATAGGCATTTCCCTTTAAAGAACCCAAAATCACGATATTCCCTTTGGCAATAATCTTTGCCCCCGGATTCACATCTCCGATAATCACAATGCTGGTATCACATTTCAATACCTGACCGGAACGCAGCGTCCCCTTATAAAATTCTCCGGTATTGTCCGCTACATTCTGATAATAGTTGTCAATTTTTTCCTTATATAGCTGTTCCCTCATTTCATCCTGATCCACAACACAGATAACATGGATAGAGGTATTTTTTGCAATCAAATCAAGTATGGAAAGTTCTTCCTCACGGGATAATGCTCGTCCTTCAAAGGAAATCGCAATACTTGCATTTTTAAAAAATTTCTCAGATTCCCGAAATTTATCAAGGATCGCTTCTTCCAGTTGCTCAAACGGCATATCTTCGTCCAATATTAAATTGATTCCATAACGGTTGCTTTTTAAAATTACCGGTTGCGACATTTCATAAAGCCTCCCTTTCCTAGTCGCCAAAGCCGTTTGCGGTATCGCTTACGGCTGTTGCCTGACCATTTAATAGTGTCTCCTCGTCTGCCACATGAAAATAATAAGCTAAAACCTTTGCAGATAAATCTGCTGCATTACTGGATGTATATCCATAAGCGATTCTTGTGGCAATCGAAACCTGCGGATCCTCATACGGTGCATAACCAACAAACAACGCATGGTTTGGTCTGGTTAGTATCTGCTGTGCCGTACCTGTTTTACCAGCCACAGAGATTGGAAGACCATCAAATTCAGAATGGCTTTCCACCACCATACGCATACCGGAATGAATGGCATCCCAGGTCGACTGGCTGATACCCTCTATCTGATTTTTCACCGTTGGTTTGTATTCTTTTATTACATTTCCATTAGAATCCGTCACTTTATTTAACAACGTATAATTATATACCGTGCCGGAATTTGCAACAGCGGTCACATACCGTGCCAGCTCTGTTGTAGTATAGTTGTTATCACTCTGTCCAATCGCTGCAAGAATCGGAACCTTGGTTGCAATCTGCGGCTTATTTTCCGGAATTTCAATTCCAGTGGTATCTCCGAGACCATACATTTCTGCATATTTCTGGATGGCAGCAATTCCCTTGGATTCATTATAAGTATCCCCGCTGCTGCTCAGACGATACCCTACTTCATAAAAGAAGTAGTTACAGGAATCCCGGATTGCTTCTGAGACATTAATCAAACCGTGATTGCTTGGATAAACCCAGCATTTCGGGCTTGGTGTAACCTTTGTGAACTGGCCCTCATCCAGGATCTGCTCTGTCGGAGAAGACAATACTCCTTCTGTTAAACCGGCAGTTGCGGTTACCATTTTAAAGGTAGAACCGGGTGCCGTTCTCTGCTGTGTGGCATTATTGTATAGCGGTAACGAAAGATCCTCGTTTAATGCCGCGAAATATTCAGAATCCACTGTATTTGCCAGACGGTTGTTATCATAGCCCGGATAGGTAACACAGGCTAAAAGTTCTCCGGTCTTAGTGTCTGTAACAACACAGGAACCAGTACATGGGTCTAAAGCAAGCTGCGCCGGAGTGATTTCTATATTTTGAATCTTACTCCTCAGAAAATCAAACGCACTGATGCTGCCATTTGAAAGAGCCGCCACCTGCCCCTCGTCATAAGCAAGCACACCCTGATCGTAGAGAATTAGACATAGCTGTGTTCCACTGATTAGATCATCATGGATCATGTATTTATATATTTTTTTCGAAAATCCGTTGTCTGTTTTTAATTCTTCCTGAATATAATTGACCAGTGCATCATATATTTCAGAGGAATCTGAATATTTTTCATCTACCGAAAATTTGGTAATATCTATCCAGTTACTTTCAATCGCGTGATAAAGATATTCCTTCAAACTAACGGAGTCATTTTTCCATGCCGTATACACTTCATCACTGGTGTCAATTGCATCTGTAAGCAAAATACCATCTGTAGACAGCATAGATGCAACATAACTTAGATATACCTGGGTTTCCTCACGAAGTTCCTTGTAAACAGTAGGATTTGCAGAGGTAAGCTCAGACTGTACGGAAGAAAGTACCTGCTCCTGTTTTGTCAGGAATTTACTATATACTGCTTTTTCTGTTGCAGTCGCATTTTCCTCACCGAAATCATCAATATCAATGACATTATTATTGATTAGTGCAAAGTATACATCATATATCGGAATTTTTATGTCGGAAGCTGTACTATTTTCCGAAGCAACATAATCTTTCGCATTGATAATCTTGGAATAGACGATACCAGCAATTTCCTGCTCCAGCAGATCATAGACTGCCTCCTGCAAATTCTTGTCAATAGACAAATATACGTCATTTCCAGCCACCGGTTCTACGGTATCGGTAGTTTCTACCACTTTGCCCAGATTATCGACATAAACCGTCTCATAGCCTTTTGTTCCCTGAAGCTGCAAATCCATGACCTGCTCAATGCCAGACTTTCCAACCACATCGGTCAGTGTGTAATTATCGCTTTCTTTGGAAAGATTTTCATATTCATCTTCGGAAATCTTTCCGGTATAGCCAATAATATGGGAAAAATATTCACTGTCCACATACTGGCGCACCGTATCTTCTTCAATATCCATACCCTGCAGCCCAGAAGCATTTTCACTGACATAGGCTACTGTCTCATCACTGACATCTGTTGCAATCGTCGTAGAAATATATTTCTGATAACTATTTTCCGACATAGCATAGCGGATGACCAGAATACGATATAAGTCTTTCCGTTCGTAGGTATCTTCTGAAAGATCAAATCCCTTCTGCCGACAGAGATAGGAAACAACCTGATCCGGTGTCGCCTCTGCTTCATTATAGCCTAATTTCTTATTATATTTCAACTCATCCGTTTTGGTATGCCCGTAAACATCCGCAAGAAAACGCAGTAATTTTTTTCCATCCACCGTAAAAGAAAAGCTTCCATCTTCATTTAGTGCAATGCAAAAATTGTTTTGAATTTCATCTCCGTTTTTATCAAGAACTTTCAAAATATCTGCAATTTCTGCATTGATAATACGATTCTTTTCTTCTAACGAATCATAGGTTCCATTATCCTCAATCGTCACAGAATATGCAAGCTCATTGTAAGCCAAAAGTTCTCCGTTACGATCATATATATTTCCTCTTGTACTGGATAAAACTTTTTCTTTTTTTATCCTCAACGTATAATTTTCCTGATATTCTTCACCATTTATAATCTGCAGTGAGAACAAACGCTCAAGCAGAATGACAAGCAGCAGTGCCATGACTGCTGAAAGCACGAAAAGCCGTGACTTGAAGAAATTTTTCAAAAATTCTTTCAAATTTTCAAACAAACTTTGCCTCACTCCTTTTTTCAGATTTTTCCAGCCACTGATTGATTTTTAAAATCACCCAGTACAGCAAAATAGTGACAAGAAGCGTATATACCAATTCCGGTATCATCAAATGCACAAAATAGTAACCGAAAGCAAACTGCCTGCGGAACAAAAAACGGAAAAAGTAAATACATAAATTATATACCAAATCGCTTCCGGAAATTAAAAGCATCGGAAGTTTAATATCCTCCGGGAAAAAGATTGAACAGAAGAAACCGTTTATATAGCCAACGTACATATAAAGGAGTGCATAAAAACCTAAAACATCTCCAAAAAACAAATCCACCAAAAGGCCTGCAAAAAATCCAATAAAAAGTCCCTCTTTTCTGCCCCGCATAAAGCCAAAAGCTGAAACGGCTACGATCAGAAGATTCGGTGAAATAGATGCAAAGGACAATGCCTGAAATACTGTCGTCTGCAATAAAAAACATACTATAATTATAACTGCTACTGTTACTTTACGCTTCATAAATTACCTCTTACTGACCGGAAAACTCTCCTGTGACGTCCTCTTTCTTATCCAGAATAACCAATACCTCCTGCAGGTGTTCAAAATCAACTACCGGCGTAATCGTTCCTGATTTGGTAAGGTTATTGGAATCAGTGGAAATATCTTTGATATATCCAATTAAAATTCCCTGAAGATATTTATCACTGATATAGGATGTAACAATCTGGTCTCCCACCTGCACCTTGTTATCGGTATCCTTAAGATCACTAAGTTCAATTTCCTGATTTTCATTCATCATCTGCAGATTACCACGAATAATACAGTTGTCGGAGGTGGAAAGGTCCATACCGCTGACACTGCTGGTATCATCAATAATAGATTTTACTTTCGCATAATTCGGGCCAACCTCTGTCACAATACCTACAAGCCCATTCCCGGCGATTACATTCATGTCTTTTTCAATGCCGTCCTTGGAGCCCTTATCGATAATAAAAGTATTAAACCAGTTGCCTGAATCCTTTCCTATGACATTTGCTGCCACTTTCTCATAACTTGGATATTTTTCATCCAGTTCCAAAAGAGCACGGTAGTTATCCAAATCGTACTGTTCCAACTTTATGGTATTTAATTCTGCTGTCAGTTCATCCACCTGCGCCTGCAGCTCTTCGTTTTTCTGCATAACGTCATTTAAATCTTTTAAATTATCCGCTTTCTCAGATATCCAGCCGCCGACGGAGTTGATACCTTTCTGCATCGGAACAAACACATATCCGGCAAGCGTCGAAAGCGGCCCGCCGGACAGATTAAACGTAAGACTAAGAAACATGACGGTAACGCACAGCACGGTCATGCCAAGCAGAATATATTTTGTCGGTAATGTGATTTTGGGTTTACGTTTTATGCGTCTCATGTTTTACCTCTGTTATTTATAGTTTCTTGTTTTCAGACTGAATGCAAGATGTTTGTATTTCTCATCGGAAACAATCTTGACCAGTCCTCTTACTACACTTTCTTCCGGCTCATCGCAGCGATTTACCCGAATATTGGTAATCTGTGAAAACAAATCATCAAGCTGCTTGATCTGAGAAGCTCCTCCAGTAATATAAATACCGGAATGAATGATATCCTTTGCAAGTTCCGGCGGAGTTTTCTCCAGAATCATCTTTATGGAATTGCAAATGGAACTCAAATTATCCTTCATTGCCTCGTACACAATCTGGGCAGAAATTTCCATTTCAATCGGAAGTCCGCTTACCACATCCCTGCCCACGATGACCATCGTATCGTTGCTGCCTGCTACGCCGGATCCAAGTTCTTCTTTTAACTGCTTTGCAGTTTTCTGTCCAATAACCAGGTTAAAGTTTTTCTTAATATAACTGATAATAGACTCGTCCAAACGGTTCCCGCCAAAATGCAAAAGATCACTTAATACCAGACCTCCAAGTGAAATTACGGAAATCTCTGTTGTATCTGCTCCGATATCTACAACCATGATTCCGGTCGGTTCATTGACATCAAGTCCGAGTCCTACTGCATCTGCAATCGGTTTTTCACAGAGTAATACATTTTTTGGTTTCATTTTACTCTTAAAGAACATATCAAAAAATGCTTTTTTTTCTACTTCGGTAATGTCTGTCGGTACGGCAACGATATATTCCGCACCATGCGTCTTGCCTTTCGCATGCTTTTCAATAAATTCAAAAATCATGGTCTGCATATTATTGAAATCTGCAATAACGCCATTTACAATCGGAAATGTGACATTGATGGATTCCGGTGCTTTTTCATACATGGCATAAGCTGCATCTCCATAGGCATACATCTGGTTTTTATTGATTATCGCAATGGTATTTTTCTCATTTAAGACTTTGCCGGTCGCCTTGCAGTATACCTTTAAATTGCAGGTTCCCAAATCAATTCCATAAACATTGTTATTCATAATAATTCTGCTC
>CAMBKU010000035.1 GCA_945868305.1 uncultured Lachnospiraceae bacterium
TCATTAAATAAAAAATCCGTAGATGATATCAATGTAAAAGGAAAAAGAGTTCTTTGCAGATGTGACTTTAATGTACCGCTCAAAGATGGAAAGATTACAGACGAGAACCGTCTGGTTGCTGCACTTCCTACTATTAAAAAATTAGTAGCAGACGGCGGAAAGGTTATTCTTTGCTCTCATTTGGGAAAAGTAAAAACAGAAGAAGACAAAAAGACAAAAACACTTGCTCCGGTGGCAGCAAGACTTTCCGAGTTATTAGGACAGGAAGTAAAGTTTGCAGCTGATCCAGAAGTAGTAGGCCCGAACGCAAGAGTAGCTGTAGAAGCTATGAAAGACGGAGATATTATCTTACTTGAGAATACACGTTTCAGAGCAGAGGAGACCAAAAACGGTGAAGCATTCTCCAAAGATTTGGCTTCTATTTGTGACGTATTCGTAAACGATGCTTTTGGTACAGCACACAGAGCACACTGCTCAAACGTAGGTGTTGCAGCACTGGTAGATACTGCAGTTGTTGGTTACTTAATGCAGAAAGAAATTGATTTCCTTGGAAATGCAGTAGAAACTCCAGTAAGACCTTTCGTTGCAATTCTTGGCGGTGCAAAGGTTGCAGACAAGTTAAACGTTATTTCCAACCTGCTTGAGAAATGTGATACTTTAATCATTGGTGGTGGTATGGCATATACATTCTTAAAAGCAAAGGGATATGAAATTGGAAAATCTTTAGTAGATGATACTAAGATTGATTATTGCAAGGAAATGATGGAAAAGGCAGAGAAGCTTGGTAAGACTTTATTGCTTCCGGTTGACTCTGTAGTTGCAGATGCTTTCCCTGATCCAATTGATGCAGAAATCGCTGTAGAAGTATATGACGCTGACAAAATGCCGGCTGACAAAGCAGGATTTGATATTGGACCTAAGACAGCAGAAGCATATGCAAATGCTGTTAAATCCGCTAAAACTGTTGTATGGAACGGACCGATGGGTATTTTTGAAAACCCGATTCTTGCAAAAGGTACGATTGCAGTAGCAAAAGCATTGGCTGAAACAGATGCTACAACCATCATTGGTGGTGGCGATTCTGCAGCGGCAGTAAACCAGCTTGGATTTGGCGATAAGATGAGCCACATCTCTACAGGTGGCGGTGCATCCTTAGAGTTCCTGGAAGGAAAAGAATTACCGGGTGTTGCAGCAGCAAACGATAAATAAAGCACTTGGCGAGTGGCAAGCCGAAGGCACAGACAGAGCCTAGTGCGAACATACCCGTATAGATGATATTATGTAAGGAGAATAAAAAATGGCAAGAAAGAAAATTGTAGCCGGCAACTGGAAAATGAACATGACTCCGAGCCAGGCTGTAAAATTAGTAGAAGAATTAAAACCATTAGTAGCAAGTGATGACGTAGATGTTGTTTACTGCGTACCGGCAATCGATATCGTACCGGTTGTTGAAGCTGTAAAGGGAACTAACGTTGCAGTCGGTGCTGAAAATATGTACTTTGAAGAAAAAGGCGCTTATACCGGAGAAATCTCCGCAGAGATGCTGGTAGATGCTGGCGTAAAATACGTTGTATTAGGACATTCTGAGAGACGTGATTACTTCAAAGAATGTGATTGTGTCATCAACAAAAAAGTAAAGAAAGCATTAGAAGCTGGTCTTACTCCGATTCTTTGCTGTGGCGAGTCCTTAGAGCAGAGAGAAATGGGTATTACACTTGACTGGATCAGAATGCAGATTAAATCTGATTTGGCAGGCGTAACTGCTGAGCAGGTAGCTTCTATGGTTATTGCTTATGAACCAATTTGGGCAATCGGAACCGGAAAGACTGCTACTTCTGATCAGGCAGAAGAAGTATGCGGCGCTATCCGTGCATGCATTAAAGAAGTATATGGTGAAGCAACTGCAGAAGCAGTTCGTATCCAGTACGGCGGATCTGTAAATGCAGGAAATGCAGCAGAACTGTTTGCAAAACCGGATATCGACGGCGGTCTGGTAGGAGGAGCTTCCTTAAAGGCTGATTTTGGAAAGATTGTAAACTACAAATAAAAAAGTTAAATTACTGTCATGTAAAAATAGTAGGGGATGAATGTGTATACATTCATCCCTTATGTTATGCCAAAATTTAAGGCTGGATTTTCTCGCCTAAAATATTGTGAAATGATTCACAATAGTGTATAATGTTTAGCGGTAATGGAGAAAAAACCGGGAATCGGTTCAAAATAAGAAAAAGAATAGGAGAATATGATTATGAGTAAAAAACCAACCGTATTAATGATCTTGGATGGATTCGGCTTAAATGATAAGACAGAAGGAAATGCAGTTGCTCAGGCAAAGACACCGGTCATTGATAAGCTTATGCAGGATTATCCGTTTGTGAAAGGTTATGCCAGCGGACTTGCTGTAGGACTTCCGGATGGACAGATGGGTAATTCCGAGGTGGGACATCTGAATATGGGCGCAGGAAGAATTGTGTATCAGGAACTGACCAGAATTACAAAGGAAATCGAAGACGGAGATTTCTTTAAAAATGAGGCGCTTCTTGATGGTATGAATAATGTAAAGAAAAACGGTTCTGCGCTTCATTTGTTCGGATTGTTATCTGATGGCGGTGTGCACAGCCACAATACCCACCTTTATGGTCTGCTTGAAATGGCAAAAAGAGAGGGAATTGAAAAAGTATACGTTCATTGCTTCTTAGATGGACGTGATACAGCTCCGACTTCTGCAAAGGGATATGTGGAAGAACTGGAAGCAAAGATGAAAGAAATCGGTGTTGGTGAAATCGCTTCTTTAGAGGGACGTTACTATGCTATGGACCGTGATAACCGTTGGGACAGAGAAGAAAAGGCTTATCGTGCAATTACAGAAGGAGTTGGCGAGAAAGCAACAGATGCAGTCGCAGCATTAGAAGCATCTTATGCCAAGGATGTTACCGATGAGTTCGTAGTTCCGACTGTTATTGAAAAGGATGGCAAGCCGGTTGCAACGGTAAACGATAAAGATACTGTGATTTTCTATAACTTCCGTCCGGATCGCGCAAGAGAAATCACCAGAGCTTTTTGCGCAGACGACTTTGATGGATTTGACCGTGGCGCAAGAAAAGATGTGACATTTATCTGCTTTACCGAGTATGATGCAACCATTCCGAATAAGGAAGTGGCGTTCAAGAAGGTACAGCTGGTAAACACATTCGGTGAGTATCTTGCAAAGAATGGAAAGACACAGGCAAGAATCGCGGAAACTGAGAAATATGCGCATGTTACATTTTTCTTTAATGGCGGTGTGGAAGAACCAAATCCAGGCGAAGACCGAATTCTGGTAAAATCTCCGAAAGTTGCTACCTATGATCTTCAGCCGGAAATGAGTGCACCGGAGGTTTGCGATAAGCTGTGCGAAGCAATCCGTTCTGATAAATATGATGTTATCATTGTAAACTTTGCAAATCCGGATATGGTAGGACATACCGGAATCCCGGCTGCAGCAATCAAAGCGGTAGAGACTGTGGATACCTGTGTAGGAAAAGCGGTAGAGGCAATCAAAGAAGTAGGTGGTCAGGCATTCCTTTGTGCGGATCATGGAAATGCAGAGCAGCTCATAGATTATGAGACAGGCGCTCCGTTTACTGCACATACAACAAATCCGGTTCCGTTCATCTTGATTAACTATGATCCGGCTTACACCTTAAAAGAAAACGGACGTCTTGCAGACATTATTCCAACCATGATTGAAATGATGGGAATGGAGAAGCCGGCAGAAATGACAGGTGAATCCCTTCTGATAAAGAAATAAGGAGAATCCAAATAAGTCAGGAGGTTTTTCCGTGAGATTAAAAAAAGTAATCATACCTCTTGTGGTGACAATACTCTGCTGTATGTACTATGCGGTTTTTGCAATTATTTGTGCCGCAACGGATATTTCCAAAGCAGGAAAGGCAGCGGGTCTTGTGATTCCCGGTATAATTGTCTTTATTTCCGTTATTCTATTTATACGGAATTATCAGGCAGTAAAGCGGGAAGCAGAGGAAATGGATAAAGAGAAATAAGAACAGAGAAGCGCTGTTTTGCATATAGATGCAGGCAGACGCTTCTTTGTGTTATTATAAAAGCCACTTGTAATTATTAGAGAAACTTATAAAACAATGAATTTATACAAAAATGATAATAAAAGAACTTTTATTTTCTACATGCAAAAAAAGACGGAATCGGGTGCTTCGGATTGACGAAAGGGAAACCGGTGTATTATAATTTATGACAATGGAAAAATTATCTTAGCAAGCATTGAATGGAGGACAAAGATGAGCAATCAGGAATTTAAACCAATTAAAGAGGGAAAAGTACGTGAGGTCTATGATAATGGAGACAGTCTGATCATTGTTGCAACAGACCGTATCTCTGCGTTTGATGTTATTTTAAAGAATAAGATTACAGATAAGGGAGCAATTTTGACACAGATGTCAAAGTTCTGGTTCGACTTTACGAAAGATATTGTTCCAAATCACATGCTTTCTACAGATGTTAAAGATATGCCGGAATTTTTCCGGAAAGCAGAATTTGACGGAAACAGTATGGAGTGCAAGAAGTTAGAGATGCTTCCAATCGAATGCATTGTCCGTGGCTACATAACCGGAAGCGGCTGGAAAAGTTATCAGGAGAATGGTACTGTCTGTGGAATCAAGCTGCCGGAAGGCTTAAAAGAGTCTGACAAGCTGCCGGAGCCGATTTACACACCAAGTACCAAGGCGGAGTTGGGCTTACATGATGAAAATATCTCCTATGAAGAAAGCGTAAAGGTTTTAGAGAAGATTTACGGCGCCGAAAAAGGAGCAGAATATGCAGCCAAAATCAAAGAGTATACGATTGCACTTTACAAAAAATGTGCAGAGTACGCATTGAGCAAGGGCATCATCATTGCAGATACCAAGTTTGAGTTCGGTCTGGATGAAAATGGAAATGTGGTACTTGGCGATGAAATGCTGACACCGGACAGCTCAAGATTCTGGCCATTAGAAGGATACGAGGCAGGCAAGTCTCAACCGTCTTTTGATAAGCAGTTTGTAAGAGATTGGTTAAAAGCAAATCCTGATAATGATAATCTGCTTCCGGAGGAAGTTGTGACAAAGACCGTAGATAAATACAAAGAGGCATTTGAACTGTTAACCGGAAAGAAATTTACAAGATAATAGGAGAACCCATGAGTATAAAGGAATTGGAAAAGAAGCCGCTGCCATTCGACGGGCTTCATGAGGAATGCGGCGTTTTCGGTATGTATGATTTTGATGGCGGGGATGTTGCATCTACCATTTATTATGGATTATTCGCATTACAGCATAGAGGACAGGAAAGCTGCGGTATTGCAGTCAGTGATACGAACGGTCCCATGGGAAGGGTACAGTCCTATAAGGACATGGGACTGGTCAACGAAGTTTTCACACCGGAAATTCTGGAAGAATTAAAGGGAGATATTGGTGTGGGACATGTTCGTTATTCTACGGCAGGGGCTTCTACCAGAGAGAATGCACAGCCTCTGGTATTGAACTATGTGAAAGGTACGCTGGCATTGGCACACAACGGAAATCTTATCAATGCCAATGAATTGCGTCACGACTTGGAATACACCGGAGCTATTTTTCAGACCACCATTGATTCCGAAGTGATTGCTTATCATATTGCAAGAGAGCGTCTGAATGCAAAGACTGCAGAAGAAGCCGTAAAGCGTGCAGTAAAGAAGTTAAAGGGAGCATTTTCACTGGTAGTTGCAAGTCCGAGAAAGTTGATTGGTGCAAGAGACCCGTTTGGATTTAAACCACTTTGTATCGGAAAAAGAGACAATGCGTATATTCTTACTTCTGAGACCTGCGCATTGGAGACGATTGGAGCAGAATTTGTCCGGGATGTGCGCCCAGGCGAGGTCGTTACGATTTCACCGGAGGGAGGTATCCAGTCAGATATGTCTCTTGCCATTGCTCCAGAAAAAGAAGCGAGATGCATTTTTGAATACATTTATTTTGCAAGACCGGACAGCCATATTGATGGTGTCAGTGTTTATGGCTCCAGAATCAAAGCAGGAAAATTTCTAGCAATGGATTCCCCTGTGGATGCAGATTTAGTAGTTGGTGTACCGGAGTCGGGAAATGCAGCAGCACTGGGATATTCCATGGAATCTGGAATTCCATATGGAACAGCTTTTGTGAAGAATAGCTATGTAGGAAGAACCTTTATCAAACCGAAGCAGAGCAGCAGAGAGTCCAGTGTCCGTGTGAAATTAAATGTATTAAAAGAAGCAGTAGCAGGAAAGCGTGTAATCATGATTGATGACTCTATCGTGCGCGGTACCACATCCGATCGAATTGTGAAGATGTTGCGGGATGCTGGTGCAACAGAGGTACATGTAAGAATCAGTTCACCGCCATTTTTATGGCCATGCTATTTTGGGACGGATATTCCTGAGCGTGAGCAGCTTATCGCATATAATCGTTCCATTGACGAAATTCGAGATATTATCGGTGCAGATTCTTTGGGTTATCTGGCAGTGGAGCGTCTGGAGGAATTGTCGGAGGGACTTCCAATCTGCAAGGGGTGTTTTAACGGAAAATATCCGCTTGAGCCGCCAAAAGAAGATATACGCGGAAGCTATGAAAAATAAAGTGAGGGAAATGATATGAATACAGATAGTTACAGCAGTCCGCTGTCAGAGCGTTATGCAAGTAAAGAGATGCAGCACATTTTTTCACAGGATATGAAATTTTCCACATGGAGAAAACTGTGGATTGCACTTGCAGAGACCGAGATGGAACTTGGGCTGAAGAATGAAAAGGGTGAGCCGGAAATCACGCAGGAGCAGATTGATGAGATGAAGGCACACATTTATGATATCAATTATGATGTGGCGAAGGAACGCGAAAAATTAGTGCGTCATGATGTGATGTCTCATGTATATGCGTTTGGACAACAGTGCCCGAAGGCAAAGGGAATCATCCATCTGGGTGCGACCTCCTGTTATGTCGGAGACAATACTGATATTATTATTATGAAAGAGGCATTGCTTTTGGTTCGCAAGAAACTGGTAAATGTGATTGCAGAGCTGGCAAAGTTTGCTGATCAGTATAAAAATCTTCCGACGCTGGCATTTACACATTTCCAGCCTGCGCAGCCGACTACAGTTGGAAAGCGTGCAACGCTCTGGACGCAGGAATTTTTGATGGATCTGGAAGATTTGGATTATGTCATTGGAAGTTTAAAATTGTTGGGCTCCAAGGGAACGACAGGAACTCAGGCAAGCTTTTTGGAGTTGTTTGATGGTGATCAGGAAACCATTGATAAAATTGATCCAATGATTGCAAAGAAGATGGGATTTGAGGATTGTTATCCGGTATCTGGACAGACCTATTCCAGAAAAGTAGATACCCGTGTGGCAAATGTTCTGGCAGGCATTGCAGCCAGTGCACATAAAATGTCCAATGATATTCGTCTTTTGCAGCATTTAAAAGAAGTGGAAGAACCGTTTGAAAAGAATCAGATTGGGTCCTCTGCCATGGCATATAAGAGAAATCCGATGCGAAGCGAGCGTATAGCATCCCTTTCCCGTTACGTGATGGTGGATGCTTTGAATCCGGCGATTACTTCTGCTACACAGTGGTTTGAGCGTACATTGGATGATTCGGCAAATAAGCGTCTTTCCATTCCGGAGGGATTCCTTGCTATTGATGGCATCTTAGACCTTTGCTTAAATGTTGTAGATGGTCTGGTGGTGTATGATAAGGTTATCCGTAAACATATGATGGCGGAACTTCCGTTTATGGCAACCGAAAATATTATGATGGATGCCGTAAAGAAGGGAGGAGACCGTCAGGAACTTCACGAAAAGATTCGTCAGCTTTCCATGGAGGCTGGAAAGAACGTAAAGCAGGAGGGAAAAGAAAACAATCTCTTAGAGCTTATTGCGGCAGATTCGTCCTTCAATCTTACTTTGGAGGAACTGGAGGCAAACATGGATCCGGCGAAATATGTAGGACGGGCACCATATCAGGTAGATGTATTTCTGCGTGATGTGGTTAATCCGGTTTTAGAAAAGAATAAAGAACTGCTTGGCGTAAAAGCAGAAATCAACGTATAAAAATAAAAAAAGAAGCCGTGTACCGCAATATGGTATATGGCTTCTTTTTACGGAGGAAAAAATGCTTGGAACAATCGTAAATGTGGCTGCCATACTTATAGGTGGTTGCCTTGGTCTGCTGCTAAAGAGAGGAATTCCTGAGCGGCTTTCGGATACCTTGATGAAAGGACTTGGACTTTGTACGCTGTATATTGGAGTCTCGGGTTCTCTGGAGGGTAGCAATACATTGGTCCTAATTATTTCGATGGTTGTCGGTACATTGCTTGGTGAGGGGATGGATCTGGATGCGAAACTGAATTGTTTTGCGGTATGGATGGAGAAAAAATTCCAGGGAAAGAATGGAAAGGTGTCAGTTGCAGAAGGATTTATTACATCCTCTCTGCTGTTTTGTGTGGGCGCTATGGCTATAGTGGGTTCTCTTCAGAGTGGGCTGACCGGAAATCATGAGACCCTTTATACCAAATCAATGCTTGATTTTACATCTTCGATTATTTTTGCTTCATCTCTTGGTGTTGGTGTACTTTTTTCAGCAGCGTTCGTATTGGTTTATCAGGGGGCGATTACGCTTCTTGCACAGTGGATTTCTCCTTTTCTTACGGATGCTGTGGTGGCGGAAATGAACTGTGTGGGCTATGTTATTATCATTGGTCTTGCACTCAATATGCTTGGAGTCACAAAGTTGAAAATTATGAATTTTGTTCCGGCAATATTCTTGCCGATTTTATTGTGTCAGTTTCTTTAAAGGATGACTGGTATCGGAAATGGCTTGCTTCAATAAAAAATCATGTATAAAAAAACTCCATTTACAAAAACTATGAAAAAAGGTAGTAAGTGGAGGCAATTATGAGTTTATATTTAAAAATCACAAATGTACATGCAAGAGAAATTTTGGATTCCCGTGGAAATCCAACAGTGGAGACGGTAGTTACCTTAGATCATGGCATTTCTGCCAGAGCCAGTGTTCCCTCCGGTGCCAGTACCGGACAGTTTGAGGCGGTGGAACTAAGGGATGGACAGGAGCGTTATTTTGGTCTTGGTGTTTTGCAGGCGGTGAATAACGTCAATGACAAGATAGCAAAGGAACTGATTGGTAAGAATGCTCTACAGCAGATAGAGATTGATTCCCTGTTGATTCAGCTTGATGGGACAGAGAATAAAGAGCATCTCGGAGCAAATGCCATGCTGTCGGTTTCTATGGCAGTTGCACGTGCAGCAGCGGCAGCACTTCAGATGCCGCTTTATCGTTATCTTGGAGGAAGTTATACAAGAAAACTTCCGGTGCCGATGATGAATATTTTAAATGGTGGAAAGCATGCAAACAACAGTGTGGATTTTCAGGAATTTATGATTATGCCAGTGGGAGCAGAAACCTTTCATGACGGGCTTAGAGTCGGTACGGAGGTATATCATTTTCTGCGTCAGATATTGGACAAGGAAGGCTATTCTACCAGCGTGGGAGACGAAGGCGGTTTTGCACCAGATCTTGCAGATGCGGATGAAGTGTTCCGCTATCTGATGCGTGCAGTGGAGAAGGCTGGCTATAAGCCGGGCCGGGATGTAATGTTTGCTATGGATGCGGCAGCCAGCGAGCTTTACGACGAGGAGAAAGGCTGTTATTGGTTTGCTGGGGAGGACACGAGCCGTACCAGTGATGAGATGATTGATTATTACGAAGCTTTGTGTAAAAAATATCCGATTGTGTCCATTGAGGATGGTCTGGACGAGGAAGACTGGGAAGGCTGGAAAAAGCTTACGGATCGATTGGGGCAAAAGGTACAGCTTGTAGGAGACGATTTGTTTGTAACCAATGTGAAACGGCTAAAGTGCGGAATCGATATGGGTGCTGCAAACTCGATTCTCATTAAAGTAAACCAGATTGGAACCTTAACAGAGGCATTTCATGCCATCGACATGGCACGAAGCGCTGGATACACCACGGTAATCAGCCATCGCTCCGGAGAGACGGAGGATTCTATTATTGCGGATATTGCTGTTGCTACAAATGCCGGACAGATTAAGACTGGAGCACCCTGCCGGGCGGAGCGTACAGCAAAGTATAATCAGCTTTTGCGTATTGAGGAAGAGTTGGACGGGCTTGGAAGATACGAGGGAATTTAGGCGAATGGTACTGGAATAATTGAAAAAATGTGTATATAATATTTAAGCGAGGAACAACGAAAAGCAGTTGTAAAAATACGGCAGAAAAAGGGGAAAAAGCGTGGGAGAACTTTCAAAGGCAGATGCACAGAAATTGTTAAAGACTGCTTTGGACATTGGAGAAGCAATGCTGGTCTGCGGAGGCGAGGTCAGTCGGGTGGAAGATACTATACGCCGGATTTGTGAGAGTTATGGAGTGGAGCGGGTGAATCCTTTTGCTATTACTTCAAGTATTGTAATCACATTGCAGCTTTCAAACGGAGAATCGGTTACTCAGACCAGACGTATCAGCGGGAGTGCTACAGACTTTTCGAAGTTGGAAGAGTTAAATGAATTGTCACGTTTCCTATGCGAAAAAAAGCCGCCGATTAAAGAAATTCAGGATGTTTATCAAAATAGTATACAGGCGGCAGAGGCGGAGAATATATCAAAAAAAACGTTTTTGGGATATCTGTTTGCAGCAGGCGCTTTTGCCGTGTTCTTTGGAGGAAATTTTTGGGACGGTTGTGCAGCCTCACTTATTGCTGTATGTATCTGGATTTTAGACCGTTATTTTCGAAAAATCATGCAGAATCAGATGCTGTATTTATTATTCGCGGCGTTTATCATGGGTACGCTGGCTATGATTTTTAGTTATATTGGATTACCCTTCCATGTGGATAAGATTATGATTGGAGACATTATGTTGTTGATACCGGGACTGCTTATGACTAATGCTGTGCGTGATATTTTTTCCGGTGATACGATTTCCGGTATGCTGCGTTTTTGTGAGGCTCTTTTGATGGCAGGGATGATAGCAGCAGGTGCGGTGAGTGCGATTCTTCTGATGGGAGGGCGTGGTTGATGAAAACAGAAATTGTTCAGGTGATATGTGCCTTACTTGGCTCTTTTGGCTTTTCCCTGATTTTTCATTTAAAGAGGGACAAGATATGCCTGGCGTCGTTAGGCGGAGGGCTTACCTGGTTTTGCTACCTGATGGTTTATGCCCGTGTGGAAAGTCAGTTTATGGCATATTTCTGGGCAGCGGTGTTTGCAACCTTTTATGCGGAAATCATGGCACGTTTAAAGAAAGCACCAGTCACGATTTTTGTCATACCGTCGGTGGTGCCGCTGATTCCAGGAGGAAGTCTTTATTATACAATGGAGTACCTGATTCAGAACAACAGTGAGATGATGAAAAAGAAAGCGGCGGAAACAGCCATGTTAGCGCTTGCGATTGCCATGGGGATTACGATGGTCATCATGCTGCTCGATGTCTTTTTTCTGCTTATCCGGGGCAGACGGATGGGAAAACAGAAAAAATGTTGAAAAGGGCAGGGGCTTATGCTATAATAAGCAAAGTTGTGGTAATTTATACGTGGTGCAGGAGGTGTAATTCGTGGCAGTATTAAAGACAGTGATTGAAATTATATTTATGATTGTTTGTGTGTTTTTGACAGTTGTAATCTTACTTCAGGAAGGAAAATCTGCAGGACTTGGAGCTATCAGCGGTGCAGCAGATACTTACTGGGGAAAGAATAAAGGACGTTCTATGGAAGGTATGCTGGTGAAGTTGACAAGGCTTGGTGTAATTTTGTTCCTTGTGCTTGCAGCAGTACTTAATATAGGTAGTTTTTAAGGAGAAAAGCTGTCGCAGAAGCGGCAGCTTATTTTATTTTTATGGGAAATAACTTATGCACGTAGACATAATAATATTAGATTTTCCATGAGAGTATGTGAGAAAGGACAGCAGATGGATAACGAACTGTTTGAACAGAGAAAACGGATGATATATGATTTTATATGTGATGAGTTGTATGTTCCCATGAAGTTAAAGGAACTGGCAATATTAATGCAGGTGCCGAAAAAAGACAGGGCAGAGTTACTTCATGTCATGGATGCACTGGTAGAGGATGGGAAGGTTGAACTCACCAAAAAAGGAAAATATATAAAATCAGAGAAAAAATTTGAAACAGGAATCTTTACCAGCCATCCGAAGGGATATGGCTTTGTTACAGTCGAAGGTCAGCAGGAGGATATTTTTATTCCCACAGAGCAGGTGAATGGTGCCATGCATATGGATACGGTGCAGATTGTTATCTCTCCGACCACCAGTGGAAAACGGAAAGAAGGAACGGTTACAAAGATTCTTTCTCATGGTATGACGGAAGTGGTGGGAACTTATGAAGATAATAAAACCTTTGGCTTTGTTGTGCCGGATAATCCGAAAGTGGCAAAGGATATCTTTGTGCCCAAAGAGCGTTCCATGGGGGCGGTCAGTGGCCATAAGGTCGTGGTTGCAATCACGGATTATGGAAAAGAGGGCAAAAAACCAGAGGGAAAAGTAACAGAAATCATAGGTCATATCAATGATCCGGGCGTGGACATTATGTCTTTGGTGAAGGCCTATAATATTCCGATGGAATTTTCTGATAAAATCATGCGTCAGGTGGAGAATGTCTCAAATGAGGTAAGCGAAGCAGATATGGCAGGGCGTCTGGATTTGAGGAGTTGGCAGATGGTGACCATAGACGGGGAGGATGCTAAAGATCTGGATGATGCGGTCTCTTTGACGAAAGAAGGAGAATTGTACCAGCTGGGTGTCCATATTGCAGATGTGAGTAATTATGTACAAGAGCACAGCGCGCTGGATGTAGAGGCGAAGGATCGAGGAACCAGTGTTTATCTGGTAGACCGTGTTATTCCAATGCTGCCACATAAGCTTTCCAACGGAATCTGCTCTCTGAATGCAGGAGAGAACCGGCTGGCATTAAGCTGTATCATGATGATTGATGAAAAAGGAAAGGTTGTCGATCACAAAATTGCTGAAACAGTAATCAAGGTGGACCGAAGGATGAGCTATACCAGCGTAAAAAAGATTCTTGCCGATCATGATGAGACGGAGCGGGAGAAATATAAAGAACTGGTACCAATGTTTGAAATGATGGAACATGTAGCGGCAATTTTGCGGAAGAAACGAATGAAACGAGGTTCCATCGATTTTGATTTCCCCGAAACCAAGATTGTGTTGGATAAAAGCGGACATCCGGTTGACATAAAACCGTATGAGAGGAACGTGGCGACAAAGATGATAGAGGACTTTATGCTGATTGCCAATGAGACTGTGGCGCAGGATTATTTCTGGCAGGAGGTTCCCTTTGTTTACCGTACCCATGAAAATCCTGATGAGGAAAAAATCAAAAAATTATCGACCTTTATCAATAATTTTGGCTATACACTTCACATCGGGCAGGATGAAGTGCATCCGAAGGAGTTACAGAAGCTTTTACTGAAAATAGATGGAACGGAGGAGGAGGCATTGATCAGCCGCCTGACCCTGCGTTCTATGAAACAGGCAAAGTATACCACCGAATGTACGGGGCATTTTGGGCTTGCGACCAACTATTACTGTCATTTCACATCACCGATTCGCCGTTATCCTGATTTGCAGATACATCGCATTATAAAAGACTGCCTCAGAGGGCGAATGAATGCAAAAAAAATCGAGCATTATGAAAGGATTCTGCCGGAGGTCGCCAAGCATTCCAGTGAGATGGAACGAAGAGCTGATGAAGCAGAACGGGAGACAGATAAGTTAAAGAAAGTAGAATATATGAAAGCACGTCTCGGGGAAGTGTTCGAGGGCGTGATATCGGGTGTGACCGCCTGGGGCATGTATGTGGAACTGCCCAATACCATCGAGGGACTGGTACATGTTACATCCTTAGAGGACGATTATTATCAGTTTTCGGAGGAAACCTATGAATTGATTGGAGAGCACACGAATATACATTATAAACTGGGACAGACCGTGCACGTTGTGGCGGTGGACGCTGACGAAGTGATGCGCACCATTGATTTTAAGCTGGTCTGAAAAAAGAGGGGGAAAGCAGATGGCAAAGGACAATTTTAAGCTGATTGCAAATAATAAAAAAGCATACCATGATTATTTTTTGGAGGAAACCTATGAAGCGGGCATCAGTCTGCACGGTACGGAGGTGAAATCTCTGCGCATGGGCAAATGCAGCATCAAGGAGTCGTTTATCCATATTGAAAATGGGGAAGTGATTATTTACGGAATGCATATCAGTCCTTATGAAAAAGGAAATATTTTCAATAAAGACCCGTTGCGTCCAAAGAAGCTTTTGATGCATAAAAAGGAAATTTTAAAGCTGGAAGGAAAAATAAAGGAAAAGGGCTACACCATCGTTCCGGTGCAAGTTTATTTTAAGGGAAGTCTTGTGAAGGTTCAGATTGCACTGGCAAAGGGAAAGAAGCTGTATGACAAGCGTCAGGATATTGCAAAGAAGGATCAGCGCAGGGAAGCAGAGCGGGATTTCAAAGTGCGAAATCTGGGATAATCTGGAGAAAGATTTTCGTTTTAAGGCTATTGACGCTTAGGAATTTTGACGATATAATAAGTGACAGAACTTCTGGTAAAATTTTATCAGGGGTAGTAAAGGTTTCGACAGGGGTTTTGAAGCTGGAGAAGCGAGCCGCAGGGTGATGCGTGAAATTCCAAAATTAAAATTAAACGCTAACGATAATAAAGAATTAGCTCTTGCTGCCTAATTGCAGCATGTGTCTGCTCTAGTGCACCTACACATTAGAAGTCAGGCATCGACGATGTAGGAAACGACATATGTTAAGCTTTGCGCATATGGGCGTATGATGAAGCTACTAAAAGCAGTACCGTGTCTGTACGGGACTGCCGGAGGGAATGTTAAAATATAGACTACGCTCGTAGAAGGACAGGGGATAGGTCTTTGGACACGGGTTCGATTCCCGTCTACTCCATACAAAAAGCACCGTATTTACGGTGCTTTTTTTTGTTATGGCAACGAGGAAAATGGACATCGTGTTGCATTTAAATCATAATTTTTGATTGGTTTTTCAACAACCTTGCACCATTTATGATCAAAAGAATTCCTGCGGCGATTCCTCCGGTCAGGACGCAGATTCCGATTACGAGGGACGAAGCGCCGGTAGAGCCCATTGTTTTATATATTTTTTCATCCATGTGAAATAACCTCCTTTTGGTAATACACTACTTATAGTTCATTTTATTATACAATAAAGCGGCGCAGAAGGAAAGCCCGCTTTTTTAACTTACTTTGTCCTTGTAAAAACGAGGATGGAATGGTATAGTATAGATAGTACGAAAGACACAGATAAAAATTGTTCGTGAAGGAAAAACGTCTGAGCCGTCTCTGGATTTTTGATACCGGGACGGTTCTTATATCGTTAAGCTGTGGGGGACATCGATGCATTATTTACCAATCTATAAGGTGGAACCGGGGATGGTTCTTGGCCGCGACATGTACGATTTTACAAATCAGGTGTTGCTGCGCAGGGGAAAAATTTTAACAGAGCGTTTGATCAGACGTCTGCAGGAATACGGGTATCAGGGTGTCTATGTGGATGATGAGTTTTCAAAGGATTTAGAGATTGAGGAATTGCTCACCATGGAAATGCGTACGAAGGCGCTTATGTCTATCAAAGAACTTGACGTAGATGGAGCCAGAGATGTGGCAAAGGAAATCGTGGATAAGATTCTTCGTTCGGAGTCAGTGTCCCTTGATATGATTGATTTGCGTTCTTTTGATGATTACACTTATTATCATTCGGTCAATGTGGCGGTGCTTGCAACGATTGTCGGAATGGGGATGGGGTATTCGGTAGATGATTTAAAAGCACTTTGTATGGCAGGGATGTTCCATGATATCGGGAAACAGAGCATTCCACCGGAAATTTTGAATAAACCGGGGAGTTTGACGGCGGAGGAGTTTGAAGTGATTAAGCAGCATCCGCAGAAATCCTATGATTTTTTAAGTGATAAATGGGAGATTACCTCTAATATAAAAATGGGGGTACTTTGCCACCATGAAAATGAGGATGGTACAGGATATCCATTGGGAATAACGGGAGACCGGATACATCCTTTTGCAAAGATTTTGCATGTGGTGGATGTTTATGATGCGTTATCCAGCAAAAGACCGTACAAAAAGGCGTATGCAAGGTCAGAAGCGTTAGAGTATCTGATGGGAGGCAGTATGTCTATGTTTTCTGCAGAAGTTATAAATGTGTTTATGCGGTATGTGCCGATTTATCCGAAGGGGATGGGGGTTATTTTGTCTGATGGCAGAGAAGGCATTATCTGTGGAAATAATAAAGCATCCAGTCTGCGGCCAAGGGTGCGGATTACAGACGGTACAGAGGTTGATTTGATGGATGTAGAGCGCTACAGTACACTTACTATTTTAAAACAGCATGATGAGGAAGCGTTGACGGCAGAAGAAATTGAAAAAATCGAGCAGGAACGAAAGAGTTTAAATGATGAATTAAAACCCAGATAGAAAGTGAGGAACGAACGAATGGGACGAGGAGAAAAAGCAGCAGATTTATTTTCAGAAGGATATAACTGTGCACAAGCGGTATTTTTGGCATATGCAGACAAATTTGACATAGATCAGGAGACGGCTGCAAAGCTTGCGGCTTCTTTTGGTGGCGGCATGGGACGTCTACGTGAGGTATGTGGCGCAGTCAGTGGTATGTTTATGGTGGCAGGAGTGCTTTTCGGTTATGATGATCCCAAAGCATCCGAGGAGAAAAAAGAGCATTATGCCAGAATACAGGAACTTGCTGCGAAATTCAAAGAAGAAAATGGTTCGATTATCTGCCGGGAATTGTTAGGACTTGGAGCAGGTGCAGATAACCCGACACCGGAAATACGTACGGCGGAATATTATAAGAAACGTCCCTGCAAAGAGCTGGTGGCAATGGCAGCAGATATTCTGGAGGAATATATAAATAGTGAAGAAAAAAATAATTCATAAATGTAGTATAAAACTATTGCTTTCTACACAAGATATGGTACAATGGTTTCCGGGTAAAATGATAGAATGAAATTAAGGAAACAGGAGAAATATGTATGAAGATCATTAAAAGAAGCGGTGCGGAAGCAATATTTGACATTTCAAAGATTATTACTGCCATTGATAAGGCGAATCATGAAGTCGTACAGGGAGAACGGCTTACGATGGAGGAGATTCACGATATTGCGCAGTATATTGAAGATGCGTGTGCAGAAGTACAGCGTTCTTTAAATGTGGAGGAGATACAGGATCTGGTAGAAGACCGTATCATGGATAAACGGGCGTTTTCAGTTGCCCGGAAATATATCACCTATCGTTATCAGAGAGCTCTGGTGCGTAAGTCTAATTCCACGGATGAACAGATTTTAAGCCTTATTGAGTGCAATAACGAAGAAGTAAAACAGGAGAACTCCAATAAAAATTCTACGGTAAACAGTGTGCAGCGAGATTATATGGCAGGAGAGGTGAGTAAGGATATCACAAAGCGTTTTCTTTTGCCTAGAGATATTGTGCAGGCACATGAGCAGGGAATTATCCATTTTCATGATGCAGATTATTTTGCGCAACATATGCACAACTGCGATCTGGTCAATCTGGAGGACATGCTTCAGAATGGTACAGTAATCAGCGGTACGAGAATTGATAAACCGCATTCTTTTTCGATTGCATGTAACATTGCAACCCAGATTATTGCACAGGTGGCAAGCTCCCAGTATGGTGGGCAGAGTATTTCACTGACACATCTGGTTCCGTTTGTGGATGTGAGCAGACAGAAGATTCGTGCGGAGGTTATGGAGACCCTGGAAGAATCCGGTAGCAATCTGTCAGAAGAAAAAATAGGAAAGATTGTGGAACGCAGGCTGCGCAAAGAAATTCAAAAGGGCGTACAGACCATTCAGTATCAGGTGGTAACACTTATGACGACGAACGGTCAGTCACCATTTGTTACGGTATTTATGTACTTAAATGAGGCAAAGAATGAGAGAGAAAAAGAAGATCTTGCACTCATTATAGAGGAAGTGCTGGATCAGCGTTATCAGGGCGTGAAGAATGAAGATGGTGTCTGGATTACTCCGGCATTTCCGAAGCTTATTTATGTACTGGAGGAGGATAATATCCATGATGACTCCAAGTATTATTATTTAACGAAGAAGGCTGCAAAATGCACGGCGAAACGCATGGTGCCGGATTACATTTCCGAGAAAAAAATGAAAGAATTAAAAGAAGGAAATTGTTTCCCGGTTATGGGTTGCCGTTCTGCGTTAAGCGTTTGGAAAGACGAAGAGGGAAAACCGAAATTTTACGGACGTTTTAATCAGGGTGTGGTTACGTTGAACCTGGTGGATATTGCGCTTTCTTCTGAGGGAGATTTTGAAAAATTCTGGAAAATTTTTGATGAGCGTCTGGAATTGTGTTACCGTGCACTGATGATTCGCCATAATCGTTTGAAGGGTACATCTTCGGATGTTGCACCAATCTTGTGGCAGCATGGAGCTTTAGCACGTTTGAAAAAGGGCGAGACAATAGATAAGCTTTTATATGGCGGATATTCTACTATTTCGCTAGGATATGCTGGACTTTGTGAGTGTACCCGCTATATGACAGGAAAATCTCACACAGATCCGAGCGCAACGCCTTTTGCATTAAAGGTTATGGAATATATGAATAAGGCGTGTGAACGCTGGAAGAATGAAACCAATATTGGTTTTAGTATTTACGGTACTCCGTTGGAAAGCACAACCTATAAGTTCGCAAAGTGCTTACAGAAGCGTTTTGGTTTTGTGGAAGGGGTAACGGATAAAAATTATATTACCAATAGCTATCATGTACATGTGACAGAGGATATTGATGCCTTTTCCAAACTGAAGTTTGAATCCCAGTTCCAGGCTCTTTCCACCGGAGGTGCGGTGAGCTATGTGGAAGTTCCGAATATGCAGGATAATTTGGAAGCGGTACTCGATATTATGAAGTTTATCTACAACAATATCATGTATGCGGAACTGAATACCAAGAGTGATTACTGTCAGGTCTGCGGTTATGACGGAGAGATACAGGTTGTACAGGATGATGACGGCAAGCTGGTTTGGGAATGTCCGCACTGCCATAACAGAGATCAGGCAAAAATGAACGTGGCGAGAAGAACCTGCGGATACATTGGAAGCCAGTTCTGGAATCAGGGAAGAACCCAGGAGATTAAAGAACGGGTGCTTCATTTGTAAAATAAAATTTTTATATAAAAAGCTGCAAATTTCATTTTTATGGATGTTTGCAGCTTTTATTGTGGTATACTAACAGTAGAGGGAAAATAAACGGCAAAAGGAGAATATATGAATTATTCTGCAATCAAATATTATGACATCGCAAACGGTACAGGAGTACGGACTACATTGTTTGTTTCCGGTTGTCGGAACCATTGTGAGGGATGCTTTCAGCCGGAAACCTGGGATTTTTGTCACGGAGATCCTTTTGATGGCGAAGTGCAGGAGAAAATTTTAGAATCTCTGAAACCGGAATATATCAAAGGGCTGACGCTTTTAGGGGGTGATCCTTTTGAACCGGAGAATCAGGAGGCGCTTGTGCCATTTTTAAAAAAGGTAAAGGAACGGTTTCCTGAAAAAAATATCTGGGCATATACAGGATATGTTCTGGACAAAGACCTGGTGGGAGGTGGAAAATGCCATACAAAGGATACGGAGGAGATGCTAAGACAGATTGACGTGTTGGTGGACGGACCGTTTCTTATGGCGCAGAAGGATATTACTTTAAAGTTTAAGGGCTCTGCCAATCAGAGAGTAATCGATGTAAAGTATTTTCTGGAACAGGGGAACATTGTTACTTTAATGTAAAGGAGGGGAGAGGTATGGAAAAGCAGGAATATATTGTGGAGGGATTTTCCTTTCAGGATGAAGAACAGGCGAAACAGGCAAAAAAGGAAGTTGCGGGAGTGAATTATCTGCGGGGGAAAATCGATATGGATCACCCGGAGCTGGTTTTGCAGATATATAATAAAACGATTCGGGAAGGAGTGTTCAAGACACCGGTAGGATTTTCCTATTTGCGGGAACTGCAGGAATATCTTTACGGTGTTCCCTATATCATGGATGAAGATGTCCTTCCGATTCCGGTATCTGCGCCGGACATGGTGCAGGCACAAAGAACGGAGAGGAATATGCAAAAAAACGGGGCGGAAAAAAAGAAACTTGTCGTTCACGAGAAAAACATAGATTTTAAAAAACGCTATAAAACAATGTTTTTTCTTTGCGTGTTGTTTTTGATTATGATAGTGTCGATGTTTGCGATTACGCTTACCAGCAATTCGCCGACGATTTTAAATTATGAGAATGAGATTATAAACCGCTATGAAGGCTGGGAGCAGGAATTAAACGAGAGAGAGCAGGCGCTAAAAGAGAAAGAGCGGGAAATCGAAGAAAAATAAAGCGGACACAGATTTTACATAATTGGCTGTTATAGTAGGGACAAAGAAAAAAAGAGGTGTGCGGCGATGGATAAATTAAAAATTTTGGTAGTAGATGATGAGAGCAGAATGCGTAAGCTGGTCAGGGATTTTTTGGTAAAACAGAACTTTGATGTAATAGAGGCAGGAGACGGAGAGGAAGCATTGGATTTGTTTTATAAGGACAAGGATATTGCACTTATTATCCTTGATGTGATGATGCCCAAACTGAACGGCTGGGAAGTCTGCAGGGAAATCAGAGAATCGTCAAAGGTGCCAATCATCATGTTAACGGCAAAAGGTGATGAAAGCGATGAACTACAGGGGTTTGACCTTGGAGTGGACGAGTATATTTCAAAACCCTTCAGTCCCAAAATCCTTGTGGCACGGGTAGAAGCGATTCTGCGGAGAACGAATAAGGCAGCAGGTGAGCAGATTGCAGAAGTGGGTGGAATCAGGATTGATAAGACGGCACATATGGTCGCGGTGAATGGAAATCGTGTAGATCTTAGCTTTAAGGAATTTGAACTTTTGACATATTTTGTGGAGAATGAGGGAATCGCACTCTCCAGAGAAAAAATTTTGAATCATGTGTGGAATTATGACTATTTCGGGGATGCAAGAACCATTGACACCCACGTAAAGAAGTTGCGCAGTAAATTGGGAGAAAAAGGCGAATATATTAAAACCATCTGGGGCATGGGCTACAAATTCGAAGTGACAGAGTAAAGTTAAAAGTAGTCCAAAGCTAGTAAACAAGGGACTTTCAAAGGGGTTTGAGTTTTAATGTAAGAGCATAATATAACGAAAATATAACCAAACTAGTGAAAATAGTGATAGTATTTGATATTATACGAAGTAAAAAATAGAATATTGGTAATATTTTTAGACCCACCACAGGGCTAGTTGATAAGAAATATAACCATCAATGGTTATATTATCAGCAGTACCTTGGGGGTCTTTTTTATTTTGTAAGAAATCCATTAAAATCCAGAATAATCCAAAATGAAATAATGAAAGAAACACAGTAAAATAAAGGGTTTGAGACCAAGAATCCAAAAATCCAAAAAATACTTAAAACAGTAGAATTAAAAGAATTTCATTATAAAAATTGTAAGTTAGCAAGTCATTAGTAGAAAAGAGAAGTAATCATGTGTTTATGACATTTCTGTATATTTGGTAGTTAAAGAATAAGAGATAAAATGCTTTAACTAGAAAGGCATATAGAGTATGGAAGAAAACATTATGAAGAGTGAATCAGAAGTAAATAATGAAGTAACAATCAATGAGATTAGACAGAGAGCATTTATAAGTGTACAAGAACTTTCACAAATACTAGGACTTGGATTGACTTACACGTATGAGTTTATTAAGTCTGAGGAATGTCAATTTAATGTTCTGAAGGCTGGTAAAAGATATATTATACCTGCTAATAGTTTTTTAGCATGGTATGACAATTTAAAGTAAAGAGGAGAGAAAGAAAAATGGCAGTACTGGAAGTAAAAAAGTCAGCAAGCAAAGTTTCGATATCAAAGAACGTTGAAATAAGTATACCTGACGGAGTAAAGGTGAAACATACAGGAGTGTATGACTTTATTGATACTTCTAATGAGGGGATAAAGAAAGTAGTCAGTAAACAAGGTGGGTATTTAGTATTTTTAGATTATGGAAGAGTGCTAAAAACAAACAAGAGAACAGGTTTAAAAGAGCTAAAGCAAGACAAAACGATTAAACGTGTTAATTCAGAAGCAGAGGCAAAGAAGTTAAAAGCAGAGGCTGAGTTGATAAGAAAGCAAAGAAGAGAGAAGGGACCTGAAGCATCATTAGAAACTCATAAGGCGTCAAAGATTACAATGGAGCAGGTTGTGAAAAATTTTAAGGCAGAGGGTGAATACAGAGATATGAGTGTAGATTATCAAATGCACTTTGATAATTACTGTAATCATATACTTGATTATTTTAGAGACTTTGAGCCTTGTAAAATAACAACTATTGACATTGAAAATTTCTTCAAATACCAATTAGAAAATGGTTGTTTATATGATAATCGTGTAGGAGCAGAAAAAGGACTAAGTATTAATACACTGGGAAAACATAAAACAGCATTAAAGAAAATATGGAATTACATGATTAAGGCGAAGAAATATGGGGTGAGTGAAAACATTGTTATAATAGCTAATTTACCTAAGGTAGAGGTAGAAGTAGATGGAAAGAAAAAGAAAGTTGCAAAGATACCATATGTACCTAAAAGCTTAACATTGGACGAATTGAATTATACACTAAATGATATAGCTCAAAATGAATTTGACAGGTCATTATTATTACTTGTGGCAATGTGTAGTATAGGTGGACTAAGAAGAGGAGAAATAACAGCATTACAGCTTGGAAAATATTATCATAATGATTTAATGAATGTCAGTGACGAAATTTTCGATTACAGTGGATATGATAAGAAATACTATGAAGAACATGACGAATTTATTATGATAGACAGTGAATATAAAGTAGAAAGAGGTAAGGAAATAATTAAGCTTCCTAAGAATGAAAAAGTTAGAGTAGTTGCAAAACCTCAAGTACTAAAAGAAATTATAGAATACTGTATGGAGCAAAGAGAGCAGATTTGTAAAATCACCGGAAAAGTATTTGTATCTACGGATCAAATGTATTTACCTCTTGTAAATATTATTAGAGGAGACAGAGTAAGAGCAGAAAAGATTACAAGAAAGTGGGCATTATATCAAGAGAGAAGAAATAAGCGTATGAGAAAAGCTGGTTTAGAGCCTATAAAAATAATTAGGTTACATGACCTAAGACATACACATGCAAACCTATTGAAGATGGATGTGGTTGAGTGGCAAATAAGCTTAAACATGGGACATAAATTGCAAGGAAGTACAACATCAAGAGTTTATTGGGATGATTCTATTCCGGTTAGAAAGCACATCATACAATATTTTGATGAAAATATACATATTGATTGGGATAAAGTAATGCGTAGAGAAATTAACATGACAGATAGTAAGGCAAGGTTAAATAACAATGGTCAATTAATAATAGGTGATTACGAGAAATTGAGGCTTAAGTCAATAAGAAGAAAGCCAATACTTAGTGAAGCAGAATTAGAAGAATTATTGAGTAGTACAGAAACAGAATATAAAGGGTTATTATCATGACAATGTATAGCATGAGTAGTTTAACACAGGGTAATATTAAAATCGTAACAGCAAGATATTGTGATGAAGCTGACGTAGGACTTGGATATGATGTTGGGATATGTGAGAAGAGTGCAGGTCTGTTTATAATGGACAATCTAAAAGGACACACATACGGTAGGTTAAAATATAGAGAAACAGAGGTCATTGTATACATACCATACATTAAATATAAAAACAAAGTATTTCTATATAAACAAAAACCAGTTTGTAAGATTACTGAGGATAATATAAACATAGCAATAATGGCAGAATTAATATACATACCAAGCAATGAAGAGTTACAGACAATTAAGGCTTGGATAGAAAAATGGGGAGATAAATCAAAAAGTAAATACATAATCTAAATGTAGGTTGCAGTGTATTCAGAAATGAGTACACTGCATTTTTTATGTGTTTATTTTCAATGACATAAAACATGCGGTTTATCTGAAGGAACAACCGGAGAGTTTGCGATTACATGTGGCATGAGTGAATATAAAATAATTAAGTAGTGGGGGCATATCAGAAATGATATGTCTTTTTTGCGTGCTACGACGTGAAAATCAGCATTTCAGTATTTTAGGTAATTAAAAAATGAAAATGCTAGAGGTGGTGGAAAATATGGATGGACATTTGAAAAAGTAAGGACTCAGCAAAGAAAGTGGTTAAGACGTGAAAAGGGACATTTTGATATGTATTGGTGTAATTAAAAAATAAGAAAGGGTAGTGTGTTTACAACATTACAAAAGGTACAAAAACTATGAAATTCTACAAACTATCTCAAGGTTCAACCTTTGAGAACCTAAAACATTTTATGTATTTGACAAATGAATACGGAGTACCATCAGCTGAGTTTATAGATGCTTTCATTGAGCAATTTGGTGATGACATTCTGAGTGGAAAATTCACATTTGAAGAGCATGAATGGAAGCAGTTAGATGAACTATGGAAAGACATAGTAGACGATTGCAAGAGCAATAATGTAGAATACAACAAGAATTATGGTAGCTTATTTTACTATGTATTAGGAACAATTGGAGTAGAAGTGCTTGGGAGAGCGTTAGGTGAGCCTTTTATCAATGCTAGACAGAATGACAAACTAACTTATATTAAGTGGTTTATCGGGGAATTTGATAGTATAGTTCTAGGGGTTATAGTAGAATTGTCTAAGAGGGGTAAAATCAATTCCGATAGACAGTCTGAAACTAGAGTAGCGGACGATAGACAAATGCTTTCGCAGTTGTAGCATAGATAACTGTTTATTTCATATCAAGAAAAGATGGGAAGCCAGCTTGTGTGTTTAGCATAGGCTGGCATTTTTAGTGCGCCTAATTGAAACACGAATATAGTTTAGCAATCATCGTAAAAATCGTTCATTATAAAACATCCTCTTTATGAAGAATCAGCATCAGGTATGTATAAGACATATACTTGGTGCTGATTTTCATTTTATAAATAAAATTTTCAATAAATGAAATAAGTTTAAAGGGCAGAAACGGGAGAGAAAATGCGGGATAATATTCCCCCAAATTTAGAGTGTGAAGCGAAAGCGAAGCAGTAAGAAAGGGGCGAAAA
>CAMBKU010000036.1 GCA_945868305.1 uncultured Lachnospiraceae bacterium
CTCCAGTTGCGTATTGTGCATATTCAACTGTTTGGGTAATATTTAATTGCACTATCAAATATTATAACAGAAAAATCCAATTCGTCAACTATTTTTTTAAAAATATGCACAAATTATTTTATCTGACCTTCCAATGTGGTTTTTGCCTCTGCTAGTGCATCCGGAATACCTGCCGGATTCTTTCCTCCTGCCTGAGCCATATTCGGACGTCCGCCACCGCCGCCGCCGACTTTTCCTGCAATAGCTTTAATCAGATTGCCTGCATGGGCTCCCTGTTTCATAGCACCGTCTGTTGCCATGGCCACAAGGTTCACCTTTCCGTCTGCTGCGGATGCAAGAACAATTACACCCTCACCCAGCTTCTCTTTTAACTGGTCGCCCAGGTCTCTTAATCCGTTCATATCTACACCGTCTGCTTCTGCAGCAAGAAGTTTCACTCCTTTTACCTCAGTCACCTGATCCATAACGTCACCTAACGCTTCTCTGGCAGCCTTACTCTTTAAAGACTCGTTTTCACTCTGTAATTCCTTTACTTCTGCCATTAAATGTTCTAAGCGTTCAATCAGATTTGCAGGCGTAGATTTTACAACCTGTGCTGCTTTCTGCAATTCTTCTTCCATCGCTTTATAGTAAGCAAATACATTATCTCCGGTCAAAGCTTCAATACGACGGACACCTGCTGCCACACCACTCTCGGATATGATTTTAAATGCCGTAATATCACCAGTCTTCTTTACGTGCGTACCGCCGCAAAATTCCTTGGAAAAATCTCCCATGGAAACAACACGAACCTTCTCACCGTATTTCTCTCCGAACAGTGCCATAGCTCCTGTCTTCTTTGCTTCGTCCACCGTCATGATATCCGTCTGGACTGCCATATCTTCCGCAATCTTTTCGTTGACCATCTGCTCAACCTTTTCAATCTCCTCAGCTGTCATTGCCTGAAAATGGCTGAAATCAAAACGGGTACGCTCACCGTCCTGATAGGAACCCGCCTGTTCAACATGGGTTCCCAGCACCTCGCGAAGTGCCTTCTGTAAAAGGTGCGTTGCAGAATGGTTCTTACAGGTAGCTGAGCGCAGCTTTTCATCAACCATAAGTTCTGCTTCGTCTCCGGTCTTCATCATACCGCTTACCATTTTCCCGATATGACCCACCTTGCCACCTAATAATTTCACCGTATCTTCTACTTTAAATTCGCCGGAAGCTGTACGGATAATTCCCTTATCCCCCTGCTGTCCACCCATAGTAGCATAAAATGGTGTTTCCTCAACGATAACAGTTCCTACCTCGCCATCACTTAACGCCTCGGTAATCTCTGTTTCTGTGGTCATCACGGTAATCTTTGACTTGTGGGTCAGTCTGTCATAACCTACAAATTCAGTGGTGATGGACGGGTCAATTGCTTCGTATACCGTCACATCCGCTCCCATATAGTTTGTAACCTTACGGGCTTTTCTTGCTGTTTCACGCTGTACATCCATCGCTTTTTTAAAGCCTTCCTCATCTACAGAGAAACCTTTTTCTTCCAGAATTTCTTCCGTGAGGTCTACCGGGAATCCGTATGTATCGTAAAGCTTGAACGCATTCTCGCCAGATAATACCTTTTCGCCCTTTTCTTCCATCTCTTTTTGCATATCGGAAAGAATAGCAAGTCCCTGATCAATAGTCTTGGCAAATTTTTCTTCTTCCTGAGTTAATACTTTAAAAATAAAGTCTTTCTTTTCTTCTAACTCCGGATAACCATCCTTACTCTCCCGAATTACAGTTGCAGACAAATCTGCAAGGAAAGCTCCTTCAATGCCAAGCATCTTGCCATGACGTGCCGCACGGCGAATCAGTCTTCGTAAAACATAGCCTCTCCCTTCGTTGGAAGGCATGATTCCATCCGATACCATAAAAGTAGCGGAACGGATATGATCAGTAATCAGACGGATGGAAACATCATCCAAGGCATCGACCTGATATTTCTTTCCACTCAGTTCACAGACTTTGTCGCGGATTGCTTTCATTGTATCGATATCAAAGACACAGTCCACATCCTGCATAACAACAGCCAGACGCTCAAGTCCCATTCCTGTATCGATATTTTTCTGGGACAATTCTACATAGCCACCCTTGCCATCTCCTTCAAACTGAGTGAATACATTGTTCCAGATTTCCATAAAACGGTCGCAGTCACAGCCAACCTTGCAATCCGGGCCGCCACAGCCGTATTTTTCCCCACGATCATAATAAATCTCAGAACATGGACCGCACGGACCAGCGCCGTGTTCCCAGAAGTTATCACATTCCCCGGTTTCCGGATCACGATAAAACCTGGTAATCCTTTCTGCCGGAACCCCGATCTCCTTTGTCCAGATATCAAAAGCCTCATCATCCTCACCATATATGGACGGATAGAGCCTGTCCTCCTCCAAACCGAGTACCTTTGTCAAAAACTCCCATGACCAGGCAATTGCCTCATGCTTGAAGTAATCTCCAAAGGAAAAGTTTCCGAGCATTTCAAAAAAAGTAAGATGTCTTGCCGTCTTGCCCACATTTTCAATATCTCCGGTACGCACACACTTCTGGCAGGTAGTCACCCGTTTTCTTGGCGGAATCTCCTGTCCAGTAAAATAAGGCTTCAAAGGTGCCATTCCCGCATTGATAAGCAATAAGCTGTTATCATTGTGCGGTACCAATGAAAAGCTTTTCATGGCAAGATGTCCTTTGCTCTCAAAAAACTCCAGGTACATTCTGCGCAGTTCGTTTACTCCATATTTTTGTTTCACAACAACTTTCCTCCAAAAAATCTATTTCTCGTCCTGTCCTTCCAGCATCTGCTTCGCATCCTTACGCTCCCGCAGCTTCTTTCCCACACAGGCTCCGGCAATACCAATTGCCGCAAGTATTAACATAATAATAACATACTGTAAAAAATACCCCAAAAATGTCATGGCAATTCCTCCTGTCTTTGTTTTCCCAAAGCTTTTTCAACAATTTATTATATTCCAAATCTTAAAATATTTCAACAATTCTATGCATTTCAAACATCTTCCAATAGAAATTCCTGATTTTCCACGGTAATCTCAACGATACGCTCCGTAAACCTGAGATTTTTCGTCTTTTTTTTGTATGTTTCAATCAAAGAATAATCCCGCCACATATGCATCGGAAATACCACATCCGCATTCACATTCTGCATAAAATAATCAAAACCGTCCAGACTGTACGCTCCGAGTCGCGGATCCAACACCACAAATGCCACATCGATATGCTCTTTTTCCAATTCCCCAATCTGTCTGCGGTAGTCCCGTTTCATCTTTCCGTTATTTAAATCTCCGGCTCCCTCCATACTCCAATCATTCAAATCTCCTGCATGGTACAGTGTCATACCATCGGTTTTTACAAGGAAAGCAACGCCTGCATCCGTGGAACGCAGGGTCTTTATTTCCATGCCGCCCACTTCATATTTCATCATAGGGCGCACAAACGTAATTCTCTCATTTATGTTCGCCGGAATACCGTTTCTTGCCAGATAATTGGCACCAAGGCGAATATCCTTTGACAGGATAAACTGCATTTTGGGATACTTCTCTATCCACTTTAAAGAATTTAAATCAAAATGATCCTGATGCCCATGACTGGCAAAAAGATAAATTTCCTTTTCCTTTGAAAACTGTGGCATTACGCCTCCAAAACCGCACTCTGCAACTTTGTCTTTGTCAAACCAGTCAAAAATCAATATTTTATTTTCAATCTCCACAACAAAACAACTGTGCTGTATAAATAGTATTTTCATGATACCCTCATTTCATGCGGCGTATAATCCGATTCGCCTTTTCATATATTTCTTCCGGGTCAAACCCAATCTCAAATTTTCCGTCTTCGTAAAGAATTTTCCCATCTATCATCGTCAGCTTTATATTCTGCTTACTGCCTGCATAAACGATATTTTTCACAAAATTATTTTCCGGCTGCATATTTGGCTGTTTTAAATCAATCATTATCATATCCGCCTTTTTTCCTACTGCAAGACGGTCACACTCAGGAAGCTGCATCGCCTGCGCTCCTCCAGCCGTTGCCATATAAAGCACTTCATCTGCTCCCACACATGCAGCATCCTGCTCCCTCACTTTTGCCAATGCCGTTGTAAGAAACATTTCACGGAACATATCAAGACAATTATTACTTGCCGGACCATCCGTACCGATGGCAAGGTTGACACCCTCATCCAGAAAACGTTTTACCGGACAGATGCCGCTTGCAAGCTTTAAGTTGGATGCCGGATTTGTAACTGCTGTCATGTGATGTTTTTTAAAGATATCGTAGTCAGCATCTTCAAACCATACACAATGATATCCACCACCGCCATGTTCGTACATACCAAGACTCTCTGTAATTCCGGTCGGTGTCATGCCATAACGTTTTTTACACTCTGCCACTTCCAGACTGGTCTCTGAATTATGCAACCAGACTGGTGCCTTTAATCGCCCTGCCAGCTTCGCCACGCCCTCCATCAATTCTCTGGAAGTCGTATACTCCGCATGAAAACCCGGAACAAAGCTGGTAAGCGGACTAAGTTCATTGACTGCATAATAATCTTCTTCCATTTCCTCAAGACTACATACAAAATTATTGAGACCGCTGGTAAATACAGTACGGAAACCACAGTCCGCCGAGGCTTTTGCAATACTCCGGGGGAAATTATACATATCAAAATTGCTGGTGATACCACTGGTCAGATATTCCATAATACCGAGAATAGACAAATCATACACATCTTCTGATGTAAGCTGTGCCTCCTTCGGAAACACCTGTTTATTCAGCCATTCCTGCAAAGGCAGGTCATCTGCATAGGAACGAAGAAACGTCATTGCCGTATGGGTATGTGCATCCTTAAAACCGGGCATCAGGACATTTCCCCCGGCATCAATCTCCCGGTTCCAGATGATTACCTCATCTCCTCTGCAAACCTTTGCCGCATCTTTCCCATCGCCAATATAGCAGATTCTATCTCCCTTCACCCACAATTCCCCTTCTGTGAGCGAAAACGTCTTATCACCCTGTAAAGTCAAAATTTTTGCATTATAAAACCGGATATTCATATAAAATCCCCCTTATACCAAGTTGCTTTGCAACCCCAAAGTACCTTCTTATTTCGTCAAAATTTCTTTGTAGATATTTTTTATTGATTCTGTCACCAGCTTTTTAAACATCGGAGCCACCCGGTCTGCCGTTTCCTGAATTTCTTCATGCGTCAGCGGGTTCGGAGAAATACCGCTGGCAAGATTGGAAATGCAGGAAATCCCCACTATCTTCATTCCCATATGATTCGCAGCAATCGCTTCGCATGCAGTACTCATGCCTACTGCATCCGCTCCAAGCGTGCGCGCCATTGTAATTTCAGCCGGAGACTCATACTGTGGACCGGAAAACTGCAGATAAACGCCATCCTTTAACGGAATATTGTTGTTTAACGCCGTTTTTCTAACCACTGTCTGCAAATCCTCATCATAAATATGGGACATATCCGGGAATCGTACGCCAAGTTCCTCTATATTTGCACCGCGTAGCGGAGACGGCACAAAACTGGAAATCTGATCTTCAATCAGCATAAAGTCTCCTGCCGCAAACCCCTGGCCGATACCGCCTGACGCATTGGTCAAAAACAGCACTTCTGCACCCATAAGCTTCATCAGCCGTGTCGGCAGCACTACATCCGCCATATCATATCCCTCATAGTAATGGACTCTGCCCTGCATACAAACCACAGGAACATCCCCTACATAACCAAAAATAAATCTTCCTTTGTGCCCCGGAACCGTAGACACCGGAAATCCTTCAATATCATGATAATCAAGTGTCGCTTCCACTTTAATATGGTCATCCGCATAATCACCGAGACCGGAGCCTAAAACCAGAGCAATCTCCGGTTTAAAATCAATTTTTGCTTTATAGCTTTCATAACATTGTAGTAATTTTTCATATACTGGATTCAAATCGCATTCTCCTTGTCTCTAATTTTCTAATTTTTTGTTCCCGTTCTTTTATTTTGGGTTAATTTTATTTTACTATGCCTGGTTTTTTATCGCAAGCAGAAATGAATATTCTTCTTTTTTCCCCAGCGTTTTCTGTCCACACTGCTGCACATCTTCCTAATACGAGCAAAACTACCGTTGCAATGAAATAAATTAATGTATTGTTTTGTGCAATTCCAAGGAAATCCAGTACCCCCATATTGTTTATACAGCCCATATAAAACCATACAATGTAAACCGCTTCAAAAAAACGACTGCTCTCACTCAGTGTTCCAAGCGCAAGTGCAAGTGTCGGGATAAACGCTGCACCCACAAGCCATGCCAATGCGTGTGAAACTTCACCAGCCAACAAATAACGGATTATCACACCTGCCGATAAAGCATAAGCGATAAAAAGCCCAACCAGCCAGGAAGCCCACCATTTTACACTCTGATATCCGCACGAAGCAAGCAATTCTTTTGTGAAATACTGCTTTTTATCGCACCCTTCCTTAGACCAGACAGAAATAGGAATCAACAGGATACAAGAACCCCATCGCATTTGTGTCAAAGGCGTCACCCATGACAAAATTAATGCAGCCACCAACAATAAAAATCTCCTTTTTGACAATCCCCCAGTCAAGATACGCGCTTCCCCTTTTATAATCGAAGCAAAAGAAATTGTATTCCTACGACTCACTGTTGGAAGCTCTTTTGTTGAAAGTGTCTTTCTTTTTGAAGTCACCTGCTTAAAGTCACTTGTTTGCTGATTTTTTTCTGAATGCTCCTTCCTAAAACGGTCAAAAACTAAAGATGCAAGTACACAGATTCCTACCGAAACACCAATCCAAACAAGCCTTGAAAGCAAAAAGGAACTATCCCACGAAACACCATCCCATTCAAAAGTAGGTGTCGGGTCCGTGTGTGTGTAAAATCCAAAGCTCCCACTCTCCGCAGGAATATTAGGAAACGCACTGCGCGCTCCTTTTGTCATTGCCTGTAATATCTTTCCGATTGCAAATAAATCAAATGGATTTTCCGGCATTGCAACAGAAAGAGTAGTCATTGTCACCCAGAAAATAAAAATCAAAACATTTCCAAACGCCCCCATAAGTCCCGGAAACACATCAAACAACACAGTCAAAGCCGCAAGCACCAACAAATAGGGAACAGTTACCACCAAAAACGGCTGCAGATAATCAAAAAGCGAAATATACAGTGCCTCTCCGCGAATAATCTGCATCACCAGAAAGGATGCGAGAAACAATAGTTCCAGCAAACACAATACAATAAAATTAGAAAGAACCTTTCCTGCAATATACTGAAGCCTCGTGACAGGAGTTGCTGCCAGAATCTGCCCGATTTTAAGCCGCTTGTCTTCCGACACCTGATTTCGCAGCAGATAAAAACCCGGAAGCCACAGTAAAATAGTAGACAACAATGCTGCAATCGTACCTAGCCATGCAGAATTATATATCCCACGAACCCCACCGAGATAAAAAATTTCATATCCATCAGTTGCAGCCGGAACACAAAGCCATCCCAAAAATACACTGGTAAGTAAAATCAGCAAAAAAGAACGGCTGCGTGTCTGTTTTATTAAATTTGATTTTATTAATAAAATAATTTTCATCTTCTATTCCCCCTTTCTTGAGGTATAAAATAAATACGCATCCTCTAAATCAGGCGCAATCGGTTCTGCATTTATCACCGGTTGTTTCTCTGCGATTACTTTCACGTGAATGCCATCACAACGTTGTATTGCATTGCTTATAGTGTAACGTTCCGAAAGTTCGCTCAATTTACCGGCAGATACCACACAGCTCCATACCTTACCTTCCACCTTCTGAATCAATTCTTCCGGCGACAGATTGGCAAGCAGATGTCCTCCCGTCAAAAACGCAATACGCGGAGCAATAGATTCGATGTCCGTCACAATATGTGTGGAAAGAATAATAATTTTTTCATCCGACAGCGAAGCCAACAGATTGCGGAACGTGATTCTTTCCTCCGGATCAAGTCCTACCGTCGGTTCGTCCACAATCAATACCGCTGGGTCATTTAGCAACGCCTGCGCAATCCCCACGCGCTGTTTCATTCCGCCGGAAAATCCACCAAGTTTACGCTTTCTCACATCCGAGAGATGCAGATTCTCCAGCAATACATCAATTCTTTTTCTCGCCGAATTCATAGACAACCCTTTCATTGCCGCCATGTACTCTAAAAATTCTACCGGAGTCATGTTGGGATATACGCCAAAATCCTGAGGCAGATATCCAAGTTCACGCCGAAGCACATTCGGTTTCTTTGCGATATCTTCTCCGTTATAGATGATTGTACCGCTTGTTGGAGACTCTATCGTTGCCATCAGGCGCATCAGTGTCGACTTCCCTGCGCCATTAGGACCAAGCAACCCGGTTACTCCAGAATCAAAAACAAGATTTATATCCTGCAGTGCCTTTTTACTTCCATACATTTTTGTAACATCACGTAATTCTAATCTCATATTTTTCCTCTCCTTTATTTTTCTTTCGTCTTATCTTAACGATAAAAAGCCAAAAGAAAGCAAAAGGAAAGCCAAAAAAAGGTAAAATCGTTTTACAAGTTAATGACATTCCCCTGTTCTATGCTATAATAAAGCAGTAAATATTTCCGTAATTACCGGAATAAGTAAAAGGAAGGGGAACTTTTATGTTTCAACCGGAAAAGATTCTGTTAATTGACGATGAAGCAGGGCTATTAGAACTTTTAACCATTACATTAAAAAAAGAACGATACCACAACATCACTTGTGCAAAAACTGCTTCCGAAGCACTCGAACTGATAAAGATAAATACTTATGATATTATCGTATTAGACGTGATGCTGCCGGATTTCTCCGGCTTTGACCTTTGTACCGAAATTCGCAAATATACGTTTACGCCTATTATTTTTCTTACCGCCTGCGGCACCGATTTAGATAAGCTGACCGGTCTTGCGCTGGGCGGGGACGACTATATGACCAAACCGTTCAACCCATTAGAAGTAGTCGCAAGAATCAAAGCTATTTTAAGACGGCAAAACCACTATATTAAAACAGAAGACACCGCAAAATCTCCGCAATATGACTACGGATTCTTTTCCCTGGATATGAACAATGCTACACTGCTCGTAGATGGTCAGGTCGAGGAATGCACCGCAAAAGAATTTGAGCTTCTTTGCTTTTTCTGCAAAAATCCCAACCATATTTTTACTGCCGCCCAACTCTATGAAGCTGTATGGAATGAGCCGGGCTATGGAGTGGAGAAAACAATTACCATGCATATCTCCAGGCTGCGAAAAAAACTACATGAAGACCCAAAATCACCACAATTCCTGATTAACATGCGGGGAATCGGATATAAATTCGTTCCGCCAAAGAAAGTGTGACCCTATGAAAATTAAAATCCGATTTACAAGCTTCTTTACCATTGCCCTTTTTTGCTTTTTATGCTATATCGGCGCTGTCATGGTACTGCTGTTCGATTTTGTAATGCCAATGCTTGGCGCAAAGGATAACCTCGCAACATTTCTTGCTGCCTTTTTCTTTTCTTTCCTCAGTGCGGCCATGCTATTTAGCGCCATATTGGTCAAGCCATTATTACTGATTCTTACTGCACTGAATGCCCTGAATGAAAAGCTCTATGATTTAACAGATTTTAACCACATAGTCAGAAATAAAAAGGGAAAAATAAAAAAAAGATATTTTCTTTTTCATGAAGCGATTATGGAATTGAATGAATTAGCATCCCGCTTGTCTTTAGCTGAAGCCGAACGTGAACAATTAGAGCAGGCAAAAAAGGATTGGGTCAGAGGAATATCCCATGACTTAAAAACACCACTTTCCTATATTTTAGGATATTCCGCCCTTTTATCCAATACCGATTATGAATGGGAACCGGAAGAACAGCAGAAATTTTTAAAAGAAATATATTCCAAAGGAAAATATATTGAAGACTTAGTGGGGGTCTTACGCCTGTCTTTTGAAATTGAAAGTCCAAAAACTGTCATTCCGCTTTCTCCTGCAGACTTTGATTTGATTTCATTTTTACAGAATCTGCTTACAGACGTTGCCAACAATCCAAAGGCAGCAGAAAATGATTTCAGCTTTCAGACAGAGATTTCATCAGTGACTATTCACGCAGATGAACGGCTTTTGTACCGTGCCTTTCAAAATCTGCTAATCAACTCTGTACTGCATAATCCGAAGCAGACGAAAATTTCACTTTTCGTCTTTGCACCACAAAATGGTCTGATTCAGATTAAAGTAACAGATTATGGTATAGGTCTTGACGAAACCGCACAGGCTGTTTTCACAGATGAATCTTCTTATCAACAAGGCTGGAATGGATTGGCAATTGTAAAAAACATCATTTTGGCTCACGACGGAAAAATCTCTTTGGAGAGCCATAAAAACGAGGGAAGTACGTTTTCCATTGTATTACCTCTGTAAGCAGCTTTTACTTTTTCTGCGTTTAAAGCACGAAAATGAAACATACCATTTTTACGGAATCGGCGGATTATCGGTCATTTTCACAACCATCACCCCATCAATAATTTGAACAGAATTTTCATTTGGGTAAATATTCATATTTTTGAATTCATCTGAACTTACAACTTCCAAATATTTTAAAGGTTCACAAAAATGCAAATCTTCCCCCAAATAAAGGAGCATAAATTTCCGCCAGCATTCCTGCCCTCCCGCATAACTGCTATGAAAGATAGGTCCTGTCACGATATCATTTAATGTATATGCCTGATAAGCCGCATCCCGTTTAAAATTTTCATCGCTTAAAATTCCTGCAATCATACAGGGCATATCCTGCTCATATCCTTCTGTTATCTCCATGCGTTCCAATATTCGGTTAGAAACCGCCACCGCCTGATCATAGGACATTTTCAAATATGTATAGGAAAAAACGTCTGCCATATAATACGTTGCAAAAATTGTGATACTGATTAGAATTCCACACCAGGAAAGCAATACGTTTTTCTGTAGCGCATCATTTTCCAGTAATGCAAAAAGGAATGGGAACAACAGCATCACCTGCATAGAAGTAAGCGCATAAAACTTTCCTCCTGGTGCAGCTATAAATATGATATTTAATCCCAATGGAAGCAATACAATGCAAATAATTACAGCTATCAGCTGAAATGGTTTTTTGTAAATCTGATTCTTCCAGATGATGACACATCCTATCAACACTGCTATCACAAGCAAAGCCAAAAACATCTTGTCTCTGTGCCATGCCTGGTTAAAAACAATATGATCAGACAAAAAATAGCTCAAAAACTGTTTATAGGTATCAACCAAAGTTGTTCCCAAAGATGAAATGACAGAAACCAGACTGATTTCATTTGCACCGCTGTAACTACTTGGTGCAATATCTCGAATCCAACATGCAATCCTCGTACTCAGATAATAAAAGATAATGCCTGTCAATGCTGTACCCCCCCCCAGAAAAATTTGCCGCAAGACCGCTTTATCCGGCTTTTCCGGCTTCAAAAATCCCAGTACCGAAAGCATTATACACAAGCCCACAAAAACTCCCAGATAGCTCTGATATAGTGCCATAGAGCACATAATAAAAATAGAAGAAAATAAAACTGCCGGTATTTTTCTTTTCATACGATAAATACAAAACACTGCGAGCACCGCAAAGAAAAAGGACAGCATATATGCGTCTGAACAATATTCATAAAGCAACGTAATTGTGAGTGCTGGAGATACCATCACCGCCGCCGCAGTCAGAACAGCAGATATCGTATACTTCATTTCAAACAAATCAACGATAAAAACCGTTGCAACAGATGCAAGCAAAATCCCCGCCACTGCACTTACTGCCGAAACAGAACGATCTGCCCGCATAGAATCAACAAAATCCAAGCCCCACCTTCCAAGTGATGCCTCATAATTTCCTGCTGAACTCAAAATAGCGCTTACTAGGCCATCCGGACTCATAAACATATAAACCAAAAGCAAAAAATGGGTTAAAAACCCAATCATCAAAGCGGAAATAAACGCCATACGCTTTGTGTGGTCAAACCATCCAATCAATCGTCCCCAAACACAGTAAGGTGTATATGCTTCTCTCAACATGATTTTCCTCCTTTGTTAAAGTCACAAGCTTCCGAAAGCCATCCAATCTGCATCTTCCCTTTTAGTACTTTTTCTTCCTTCTGGTTCATTATTAAAACCTTTAGCTTCATCATCCGGAAATTTTCATGAACTTCATCCACATATCCGGCAATCATTAAGGTATCTCCCGGAAAAACAGGCTTTAGAAATTTCACTTCCACACCCTGAATCAGGCTGTATTTCCCAGGAAGATACATTCCTGCAAGTGTAGACAAAAAAGAACCTGTCAGCATACCATAAACTACCCGATCCGGATAACCACATATTTTTGCAAATCCGGTATTCTGATGCAATGGATTACAGTCTCCGGTTAATTTACAGAACATTTCTAACATTTCTTCTGTAACTGTAACCTGAAATTCTTCCTTCATCCCTATTGATATATCTTCTATTTTATATTCATTCATAACACACCATCTCTAATATTTGTTTTGCGATTGACATCGCATCCAAACCATTTATCTTGCGAAGCTGTTTTTGCGTTCCATATCCTCCGGCAAAGCAATCATTCAACCCCAATACTTTCAATTCCACAGCCAAATGCTTTTCTGCAATTACTTCTGCCAATATACTTCCAAGACCTCCGTGAATATTATGCTCCTCTACCGTCAGAAACTTTTTATACCTATTGGCATAGTCTACCACACGTACTTCATCAAATGGTTTTAAAGCCACGACATTGACCAACGCCGGATGGCATCCCTGTTCCTTTACAAGTTCTATCGCCCGATACACCTCTTCCAAAATACTGCCCGTACAAAAGATGCAGATATCTTCGCCGGACAAAAACTCTACATTTTTCCCATCAAAACAAATATCTTCGTCCGCATGGAACTCACATTCACCGCCCATTCCCATCCGAATGTAAACAGGTCCATGATACTCACAGGCATATTTCATCACAGCTTCCAGCTCCCTCGGCGTTGCAGGAGAAAGAATTTTCAATCCCGGAAGAGTACGAAGTACACCAATATCCTCCGTCGTATGGTGAGAAGGTCCAAGTGTACTGATAGAAAGTCCGCTACCCATTCCAATCAATTTCACATTATTTTTCTGCAGGCAGACATCATCACGGATAAATTCAAAACCGCGGTATGCTAAAAATGCTCCATTTGAAAATACAAACGGTATTTTTCCACCTGCCGCCATTCCTGCTGCCATTCCAATCAAATTTTCCTCCGCAATACCCACGTTGACATACTGTTTTGGGAAATCCTCCATAAGCATTTTATCATAAGCAGTCCCACTATCTGCCATTAGTAACATCACATCCGGATTTTTCGACATCAACTGGTACATCGTATTAATGTATGCTTTTTGCATCTTCTAATTCCTCCTGCGTGATTTCCAGTTCAGCTGCAATTATCCGCAATTCTTTTCGATTTGGCTGCTTCCAGTGCCAAACCGGATTATTTTCCATAACAGATACCCCATGTCCTTTTATTGTATCCGCAACAATAATATGTGGCTTTCCCTGATATGTGATATTTTCAAAACACTCACATAGCTTTTTCACATCGTGTCCCGGCACATGAGTCACTTCCCATCCGAAAGCTTTCCATTTCTCATCCCAGGAAGTAATTCCGATTGTTTCTTCCACCGCAGACATTTTCTGAATCCGGTTATAATCTAAAATTGCCACGAGATGATCCAATTTGTATTTTGCCGCTGCCATCGCCGCTTCCCAGATGCTTCCTTCCTCACATTCACCGTCTCCTAAAATCACATAGGTTCTGCTTGTCCGTTTATCCAACTGGTCTGCGTATGCCATCCCGGCACCAAGCGAAAGCCCATGCCCCAGTGAACCGGTTGTTGCTTCCACTCCTGGCACTTCCAGTTTATGCGGTTCTCCTCCAAGGATTCCTCCCGGCTGTGCAAATTTTTTCAATTCCTCTTTAGGGAAAAATCCTGCTTCTGCCAAAACACAATAAAGCGCTAGGCTGCCATGCCCTTTACTTAAAATCAACTTATCTCTGTCCGCATCCTGTATGGATTGCGGTGTCACATGAATACATCTTTTTATATATAGCGTATACAAAATTTCCAGAGAGGAATAGGCTGATGCCAGATGTCCGGTTCCTGCCCGGTATGATGTCAAAAAGATTTCTTTTCTTAATTTTTCTAACTGCTGTAAATCCTCTGTTTCGTTTCTCATACGATTTCCTCTAACTGTTTCATTTCTTCTTCGGTAAGTAGAAAATCACCTAGACTGATATTTTCCTGTATCCGTTTTGGCGTTACTGATTTGGGTAACGGTATCACCTGTTTTTGCACACACCACTTCAGGCAGACCTGTGCCGGCGATTTTTTATGTTTCCCTGCAATCTTTTTCACCGTTTCATTTTCCAATAGCTGTCCGTTTCCAAGAGGACTCCACGCCTGCATCTGAATGTTTTCTTCGCAGCAGTAACGATAAATTTCTTCAGGAAAAGTTCCTGGATGAAATTCTACCTGATTTAGCATAGGCTTAATATTTGCTGATTTTTCCAATTCATTTAAATGCTCTATTTCGTAATTGCAGACCCCAATTGCCCGGACTAGCCCTTCCTCATACAGTTTTTCCAATGCCCGCCATGTTTCCGCATTGATTTTGGCCCAATCTTCATAAAACAATGCACTCGCAGGCCAGTGAATGAGATATGCATCCAGATAATCCAACTGCAATTTTTTTCGTGTTTTTTCAAAAGCAGCCAGTGTCTTCTCAAACCCCCGGTCCTTATTCCAGACTTTTCCCTCCACAAAGATTTTTTCCCGATCCGCTCCCGTATGCTTTAACGCATCCCCTATTATTTCTTCGTTTTTGTATTTGGATGCTGTATCAATCAGCGAATAACCACACTGCAATGCCATCTCTATCGCTCGGTCTGCCTCCTGCTGATCTACAATCTGCCATGTTCCAAAACCGATTCCAGGAATTTTCCAGTGATTACTTAATTCATAATACATTTTTCCTCTCCCTTTCCCTGTTTCTACTGCTCATCATTCGCATGTACCGCTTCCCAGAATCTTATATTTTCTTCAAGTTGCTCTTTTTTCGGGACAAGATACTCCTGATATCTTTTTAAATCTTCATTCCATGTCTCGTCCGGTTCGCTTACTTTAACCGCCTCACTTAACCCGAAATCATGTTCCAGCAGATATTCTCCCATATAGCTTGTCGTTTTGGTTGCCCCATTGATGTTTAAATGTAAAATATCTGCAAAATCCGTGAGATAATTCATCCCGGCATCTGCCCATACTTCATGCATATTATAATCCAAAAAAGGAATCTGATTCTCATCTGCAATTTTTTGGATAGTATTATGTGATTCCTCCCCATATACCGGAAGTGCCGTTTTAGTCAACAGCAGTTTAACATCCTTTTCTTTGCAGTAATTAATAATCTTTTGCAGATATTGGGCCTGATAATCTTCCATATCACAAACATTCTCAGGGTCTTCTACGATAATTCCCTCTGATTTTGAATCTGCATAAATGCTCTCACCGACGCGATGTCCCTTTAAAAAGAAGTCCTTATCCTGAAATTGGTAGGTAAAATCCTCTGCGGTCAGTTCTTTCCACCGGTCATGATATTTTAAAATTGGCAAAAAATACTCACTCGGTGACGTTTCAAAATCATAAATTTTATCGATAGCCATCACTGCCTCAATCTTATTGGGCGAAAATCGCATATAGTCCAATGTACAGTGCATTGCCCCATCACCCAATACCGATTCATCCAGGGCACACCAGGTATCCAAAACAATCACTTTCGGCTTCTGATATTTTAACGCTTCCCGAATCCAATAATAAGTACACACAATCGACTGGCTTCCAGTAGCACACACATAGGATTTTATTCCGGTATTTTCATACATTTCCATCGGTGAAAAACCATACAACGCCTGGCTTGAGCCAAAAAAGATAACATCAAGACTGTCTCTTTCTTCTGCGTAAAACCCATCAATCGTATAGGTTGGTGCAAGGTCATCTGTCCATTTCGGAACAAAAATATTTTTCAGTTCTGTAAGGCATAAAATGCACGCAAGCAGCCATGCCACAAATGAAAATCCTTTCTTCATGTTCTTTCCTCTCATCGCATTTCCTCTAAAATTTCGCATAGATAAACGAGCTGGCATTATAGCCGTTTCCGTAGGAGCCAAAGACCAGCACAATTACCAGTAGCATAATCCAGATGAAACCGCCAAACAGCGGATTTTTCGCTGCGATTTTATCACGCACATATCCGTTTCTGCCAAGTACCGAAATTACAAAGGCAAATACGATCATAATACCAAGCATTACAAGATCATAACCGTCTAATCCCATCTGAAGAAAAGAACCATCTGTAAATATCTGTGGATTAAACTCCAAAAATCCGCATTTAATTAAAAACGCACCGTTTCGCAAATCCGTCGCACAGAAAAATAGTGCACCTATTCCATAGACAATATATGTACGGACTGACTGGAAGATATGCCACACCACAGACTCCGTCGGGATATGTAAAATGTTTATCATTCTTTTTGACACCGGTTCAAAAATTTGTCCCATGATAATCGCAAACCAATACCACAAGCCCACACCGATAATATATTTCCAACTGTTTCCATGCCAGATTCCGTTACAAAACCACAGCACCAGCATGGCAATATAAAGAGGTATCTGCTTTCCTATTTTCCTTCCGTACTTCTTTTTCAGTTTATCTCCCATGGCAACAAAATGATTTGATTTTAATATAGGATACATAACATAATCTTTTAGCCACAATCCCAGCGTAATATGCCATCTCTGCCAGAACTCCTGAATCGTCCTGGAGAAAAACGGTGTACGAAAATTTTCCGGCAAGAAAATACCAAAGCATTCCGCTGCGCCGAGTACTATATCCATACAACCCGAAAAATCTGTATATATCTGAATGGGAAACAACAGCATTGCCGTCCAGATATAAAGACCATGATATCCCACCGGATCTGCATAAATTGCATTAACGATAACTGCCAGTTTCTCTGATATTACAAGTTTTTTAAAAAAGCCCCACAAAATCCGGCAAGCTCCACGTTCTACCTGTTCCAGCGAAAATCTATGTTCCTGTTCCAGTTGAACCCCAAGTTCCGAATAACGACTGATTGGTCCCGAAACCATCTGCGGGAAAAAACACGCAAAAAGCGCAACCCGAAAGAAATTATGCTGAGGCCTTTGCACCTCCCAGTACACATCTGTCAGATAGCTCACAATCTGCAATGTATAATAACTGATACCGAGCGACGCCGCCCATGACACGGTATGAACCGAGATATCCAGATGTAGTAATTTCACCAGATATGCCAGATTGTAAATCATGAAATTCGTATATTTTAGTACGGCAAGAATACCAAGATTACACAAAAGAACGGTCACAAACACGATTCGGCAAAGTTTTTTTTGCTTTTGCGGTTTGTTTTTCCGAATCCATTCCATCAGTCTCGTTCCTGCATAAACAGAAACAATACTGACAAACAGATAAATAAATGTCCATGGCTCCCCTACCATGCAGTAAAATGCTATACTTGCCACAAGAAGGCAATACGGCTGTGTCCTCTTTGGCAGAATATAATAGCAGATTCCTGTCACAATAAGAAATACCAAAAAATTTAAAGATGTAAGTGACATCGTGCTAATACCCTCCCGATGCACATCCTACTGTGCTCTCTCCAAGATGATATCTACCATCTCACCTACATTTTTCATCGTCGTCACTTCTCCCATTGTAAACTTCATAGAAAAACGTTTTTCAATTGCAACGACCAGATTAATATGCTCCAGGCTGTCCCAGTCCTCAATATCCTTTGCCGTGGTTGTCTCTCCCACATGAATGGATGCATCATCAAATACTTCTTCAAATACTTCATCAAGTGCCTTAAAAACTTCTTCTCTTGTCATTGTTCATCTTCCACCTTTATCACTGTATTTTTATTTTCATAAGTTTCATCCACAGCCAGCTTCCATGTCGCATTTCCGTCTGCGTCTTCGCTTACTTTCTCAAAACCCTGTATTCCATAAAAATCTTTTACCATAGCATTTTTCGCCGTAGGATAATAATAACCGTAAATGATATCTATTCCTCTCTCCATGCATTTTTTTACCAGGGTATCCATCATGGCAAACTCCATATCCCGCTTTAAAACACGACAGCTCATCAGCCATAGTTCAATATGACAGGCATTTTTTTCTACCCGCCCGATTACTACAGAGACCACGCCGTTGTCGCCGAATTTATCCTCAAGCTTACCATAGAGAGTAATATAGTTTTTATCTGCAGCAGTTTCCTCAATCTCCGGCTGTGTATAACGTTTTGTTGTCAGATTAAACTGGTTACTCTTATTGGTGAGCTGTGCAATCCGTGCCATATAAACCGGTTCAAAGGCCTGTATCCTTCCATGCATTTTAAGCGACAACAGATATTCCCGATAATCGGTAAAGGTCGCCTTTAGTTCCGCCCGTCTGGCATTTTCCTTATACATCTCATTTCTCTTTGCATCATCTTTCGAAAAATTGGTCATCTCAAAAAAACCTGAGCGGTCAATTACATGGGCATAATGCTCTACCCGCTCTATTTCCGGAACTGCCACCCCCGGAACCTGTGCCGACACGATTGCCCTCTCTGCCGGATTATCGTCAATAAACACCAGACTTTCCGGCAACAGATTCAGTTCCGAAGCAATTTCTTTTAAATTCTGATCCTTCGGATTCCAGTTTGCCTTAATACAGATAAAATCATCCTCTTTTAAAATTCCATCCGGGTGATTAATTCCTGCAAGAGCGTTTTCCCGTTCATTTTTGGAATCCACATTCAGAATGATTCCAAGCTGCTCCTGTTCCTTTAAATATGCCTGAAACTCTGTATATGCCTGTCCCAAAGACGTTTCCTGTCCAATTTCAAGATTCTCTGCTCCATCATCTCCGACAATACCGCCCCATAACGTATTATCCAAATCCAGCACAAAACCTTTTTTGTTTTTCCCATATATCGATTTGATAATATTTGCCACATTGAAAGAAAGCTCGGGTATCGCAGGTACTGCCAGCGCATACTTATACATATGCCAGTAAAAAGGGTCTGACCATCGTTCTAAACCATAACAGGCAGACAAATAATTAATATCATTTATAAAGAAATTATCATGCTGTCTGGCATAGGCATAAATTTTTTCATTTAATCGCGTCAAATAATTGATTTTTCCGTGAATATCACTTGCTTCTTTGTTTCCCATCAGACGGTAATAGGGCATCTCAAAATTATTCTGGATAATCGTGCACTGATATTCCATAAAAATTTTTTCCCACATGCCCTCATACTTTTGATACTCCGCTTCCAAGAATTGTTCCACATCTTCTGCCGAATCCGTGAGCAACGGATAAGCTCTGATATTACGATTCGAAGTGTGAATATAGACAATATCAGGCTGAAATTCCCGTAATACCGGGTTATCAAACATAACATCCTCATAAAACTGATTATATTCCGATTCATAAAATTCAGGCCAAATTCCATAATTCAAAAGAAATAGTTCCAAAGTCAGTTTAATATCATTTGTTGTGGAACCACCCAACACTGCAATTTTTGTTTTTATACCCCCTTGTTTTTCTTCCAGTAATTTTCGTTTTATACTTTTTTTCTTTTTCAAAATATATTCCCCGTCAAAGGGATATTCCAGTTCTTTCATTCCGCCCTCTTTTCTTTTGTCTTTTCTGAAATGCATATTTTTCCTGACTAACTTTTTTCAGTTTAGTACATATTTGTACTAAAGTCAATAGTAAATATCTGTACTAAAAGTGTTAGTACAGATTTATACTATGTTACGATACAAACCGTAGGTGATAACTATGGAATATAGGCAAATTATGCGTAATTTGAGAGAAGATCATGACTACACACAGGAATATGTTGCGCATGTGCTGGGAACCTCACAGACCATGTATGCCCGTTACGAGCGCGGTGCCAATGAACTTCCCATCCATCACTTAATCAGTCTATGCAAACTATATCATGTGTCAGCAGATTATCTTCTCGGACTAACAAAAGAAAAAGACATAAAATAAAGCCGTATGAAAACTTTTCCGAATCCTAAAATGCCTCCGGTATTTTCATATGGCTTTTTTTATATTATAGGAAAGACCTTATCACATTAACGTATAAAAGCGCTCCTCTAAAGACGCGCACTTTGTTCTTCTGTTAAATAATGATACACACCAGCCCTCCGTTGCTGTCGTTTACAATTTTTTGCATGGTATCCTGCAGCTTTAACTGGCTTTCGTCATCCATCATGGATATTTTACTTCGGATACCATCCTCAATCAGCTCTCCTAAAGTTTTTCCAAAGACATTTGTCTGCCATACTCCTTCCTCAGTCTTCTCTCCTTCTTTGATATAATTAATCAGGTCATTTGCCTGCTCCTCACTTCCGACAATCGGCGCTATCTCGGTCTCAATATTGGCCCGAATCATATGAATGGACGGAGAGGTTGCCTTTATCTTCACGCCAAACTTGCTGCCATGTTTAATTATAACCGGTTCTTCCATATTGATATCGGAAAGCCCAGGATTCACCACTCCATATCCCTTCATTTTCACCGCCTGCATGGCATCTGCTACTTTCTCATATTCCTTCTTCATCTGAGCCAGTTCCCTTACTACGGAGATGAGCTGATATTCTCCTTTTACTTCAATCCCTGTCATTTCGCTCATATTTTCATAATAATACTGCTCTGCCACATCCATGACAATATTTACACTTCCATCGGAAAGCTGCATCTGCTCCAGCTTTAACTTTGTTAAGAAATCCCCTTCCGGCTCAAACGGATATTCCACCAGATCCTTCATATAGGTAATATTATTTAAAATCTTTCTGGCATTTTCAATCACATTTTCCTTAATCCGGTTTTCTTTATCCAGCATCTCAATCCATTTCGGCATATAAAAATTCATTTTGATCACCGGAAATTCATATAAAATTCCAGTAAGTATCCGATTCACATCCTCTTTATGGAGCTGTTTACAATTCACAGGATAGACACTGACCTGATACTTTTCTTTCATCTCCTCCGCAAGCTTTATGGTTTCATCACTAAATGGACGCTCGGAATTTAAAAGCAGAATAAAAGGCTTTCCTGCTTTTTTTAATTCCCGTATAGTCTGTTCTTCCGCCGGAACATAACTTTCTCTCGGTATATCAGAAAAGGAGCCGTCCGCTGTCACTACAATGCCGATGGTCGCATGATCCTTAATTACCTTCTGCGTGCCAATTTCCGCAGCCTGGGTAAATGGAATCTCTGTATCAAACCAGGGGGTTTTCACCATCCGCTCCACTCCGTTTTCCATGTGTCCATTTGCCCCCTCGACCATATATCCGACACAGTCTATCATGCGTACCCGAACGGAAGTATCTTCCGAAAGCTGAATCTTTGCCGCTTCTTTCGGAATGAACTTTGGTTCTGTTGTCATAATCGTCGTTCCTTGCGCTGACTGCGGCATTTCATCCACCGCCCGCTTCTTTTCATTCTCGTCCTCCATAAAAGGAAGCACCATAAGCTCCATAAAACGTTTGATAAATGTTGACTTTCCGCTCCGGACCCCTCCGACAACACCTATGTAAATTTCTCCATTTGTTCTCGCACTGATATCCTTATAAATATCAAAAGTTCCCGTATTTGAATTGTCCATAAAAAATCCTCCTGCATATACTGTTAAAATATATGCGGGAGGATTTCTCCTATGATTCTTTTTCTTCTTTTTCTTCTCTTTCTTCTTTGCGCATACGTCCGTATGTTTTCATACATTCGCATACTTTTTTTGCAAGTTTATCGGAAATCTGACCGTCTTTCATACGCCATTTCCAATTCGTTCCAAGCGTAGACGGAACATTCATTCTTGCTTCACTGCCGAGATCCAATAAATCCTGCATCGTCACGATGGCAAGTTCACTGACACTTGCCCATGCCCCCTTCATCATACCCCAGTTATAGCCTTCTGCCTTAGTAAGACGCAGATACTCTTTTGCAAATTTTACGCTCTCCTTCGGTGCTGTTGCGAACCAGCCAAGAATCGTATCATTATCATGCGTTCCGGTGTAAACGACACTGTGTACCGGATAATTGTGCGGCAGATAATCACCGTCTTCTCTGGTATCAAATGCAAACTGGATCAGTTTCATACCTGGAAAACCTGAATCCTTTACCATCTGAATCACAGACGGAGTAAGATAACCCAAATCCTCTACAATGATATTCAGCTTACCCAGCTTTTCTTCCAACACACGGAACAGATCCATTCCCGGACCCTCTCTCCATTCCCCATTTCTTGCCGTCTTATCCTTACCCGGAATTGCATAGTAGGAATCAAAGCCACGGAAATGGTCAATACGAACCACATCATACAGATTCGACATTGCCTTAATTCGTTTTGTCCACCAAGTATATCCATCTTTTTTCATGACATCCCAACGGAACAGCGGATTTCCCCAAAGCTGTCCATCTTCGGAAAATGCATCCGGCGGGCATCCTGCAACGTCAATCATCTCAAGATTTTCATCCAGATAAAACTGGTCCGGAGAAGCCCATACATCTGCGCTGTCTCCTGCAACATAAATCGGCACATCCCCAATAATCTTAATGCCTTTTTCATTAGCGTAATCTTTTAATTCACGCCACTGTTTATAAAACAGATACTGCAACATTTTCCAGAACGCAATATCCTCTTTTTTCTCCTTCTCCACTTTCGCAAGCGCATCTGCTTTGCGGAATTTTAAATCTTTGTCCCAGGTAAACCATGCTGCTCCATTATTGGCATCCTTAAGTGCCATAAAAAGTGCATAATTGTCAAGCCAATCTGCTTCTTCTTTACAAAACTGCTTAAAATCTTCCGGTTCATCTGCTTTAAAACGAGCAAAAGCCTTTTTTAACAGTGCATAACGATTTTTATATAAAATACCGTAATCTACCTGTGTCTCGTCGTCTCCCCACTCATAGGAATTGCACTCTTCTTTCGTCAAAAGCCCATCCAGACACAAATAATCTAAATCAATAAAATAAGGGTTTCCAGCAAAACTGGAAAAAGACTGATATGGAGAATCCCCATAACTTGTCGGGCATACAGGTAATATCTGCCAGTAAGTCTGTCCTGCCTCCTCTAAAAAATCCACAAACTTAACCGCTGCATCACCCATCGTTCCAATGCCATATGGAGATGGCAATGATGAAATATGCATTAACACTCCGCCGCTTCTCATAAACTTTCCTCCTGAATCAATTTCGTTTTCTCTTATTTCCCTCATACACTATATTTGCTTTACGCTCTCACCAGCCACCAGTTCAAATGGTATAATCTCATGAACCGCCGGCTTCTTTAAATCAATCGCCCCAAGTAAAATTTCCACACTGCGTGCAGCCAGAATCTGATACTGCTGTTTTACAGTAGTAAGCTTTGGATTGTAATAATCTGCCAAAGGAATCCCATCAAACCCTATGATGGAAATATCCTCCGGCACTTCCAGATTACGATCCCTGACAGCTCGGATTGCACCTATCGCCATCACATCACTCATGGCAAATACCGCCGTAATGCCAAGTTCCCGGTCGAGCAGCCGATTCATTGCCTTGTAAGCACTCTCATAGGAAAAACGTGCCTTCTCATAACATTCCTCTGGTTTATAGGCAAGCCCATTCTTTTCAAAACTTTTTTTACAGCCTTCCAGACGCTGCTTACTGGTATGGGACACTGCCGTATCTCCACCTAAGATTCCAATACGCTTATGTCCCTGTTTAATCAGGAAATCCACAGCACACATGGCAGCCTCCACATCATCTGTTGCAACGCTGGACAAATTGTCAAATGCCATCTGTGTTCCCTGATTGGTCACAAGCACACAGGGAATCCGAATCTGATTAAACTCCTTTTTAAAGAACTGCGGATTACCTCCGAGGAACAACATCCCCAGAGGCTTTCTTTCCCGCATCAGATTGATCGCCTGTTCTACTTCATTTTCAAGCTCATCCAAATAATAAATACTCACTGTGTACTTTGTCTTTTCCACCGTTTTCTGTATTTCTTCTACAATACTGGCAAAGAGCATATTGGAATTTCCCTTTACCAGTACGAGAATCGTTTTTGTTACCATCTGCTTTAAATGCTTTGCATTATTATTAGGAACAAAATTATGGGCTGCCACAATCTCATCAATTTTTTTCTTTGCCTCCGGACTTACATCCCGGCGGTTATTGAGTACTCTGGATACGGTGCTGACCGAATATCCAGATTCTCTTGCAATGTCCTTAATCGTCACGTTTCTTTCATTCCTTTGCTTTATTTGCGTGCATTAACCCTTAACAGCTCCTGCAACAACGCCTTCTATTATATACTTCTGGCACGCCATATAAAAGACTATAATTGGAATAATTGCCAAAACTAACATTGCCATCATGCTGCCCCAGTCAACAGAACCATATCCGCCTTTCAGATACTGGATAACAATCGGAATTGTTTTGTATTTCTTAATATCAAGTACCAGATACGGTAACAGATAATCATTCCATATCCACATTGCCTGTAAGATTGCAACTGTAATACAGGTCGGTTTCAAAATCGGGAATACCACCTTAAAGAAAATCTGGATTGGATTACACCCATCAATCATCGCTGCTTCTTCGATTTCAAGCGGTATACTTTTTGCAAAACCGCAAAACATAAATACTGCCTGCCCTGCCCCAAATCCAAGGTATACTAAAATGATACCTACCGGATTTCCAAGATGCAGCATATTTGCAAATTTTGATAAAGTAAACATTACCATCTGGAACGGAACAATCATTGCAAAAAGGCAAAGATAATA
>CAMBKU010000037.1 GCA_945868305.1 uncultured Lachnospiraceae bacterium
TGATAATTCCGGATAAATTTTCCTCTTTCTCCCAGACATTAATATAATCTGTTACAATTCCAACGATTCCGATACAAAGTCCATTTTTCATGGTATGAATATCATACGGATAGAGGATATTTCCTGCATCATCTGTGATATTCTGGCAGACACATCTGCCATGGTTTGCCTTCCGGTACGCAGCCTGATACTCGCCCCCGTAATTAAAATCATGATTTCCCAATGTATAATAATCATATCCACAATCATTCATGATTTCCGCAATCAACTCAGGTGACTGTAATTTCTGTCTGCAATAATAAGCAAAGGCAGACCCCTGCAAGATGTCTCCGCCATCGATTACCAGCGTATCTGCGTCCTTATGGAATCCGCCAACACACTGAAACAGACCAAGGTCTTTTTTTTGCCTATCCCCATATGTCGTGGGATAAAAATATCCATGAATGTCTGACGTAAAACAGAGCTTCAATTTTTTACTTTCCTGATACATAAATTCCCTCTATTTCCAAAAACTTTTTAACCTCTGGTCAGCTTCACTCTGATTTTTGTAGAAATCACTTCAATAATCAGAATCAGCACAATCAATCCGGCAAGAATCGCACCTACCTGATTCCATTTATATGCGCTCATCGCAAAAATAAGCGGCGCCCCAATTCCGCCTGCACCTACCAGGCCAAGCACTGTGGCATCCCGTAAATTCATGTCAAAACGATAGATTAAAGTTGACATAAAATCCGGGAATAACTGAGACAAAATACCATATCGAATTTTCTGAAACATCGTGCAGCCTGCCGCATCCAAAGACTCTAAAATTTTGATATCCAAATCTTCAATACTCTCAATAAACATCTTGCTTACCATACCAATGGAGCAGAGAGACATCGTAAGAAGCCCTGCAAAGGGTCCAGGCCCCGTTACGCGGATGAACATAAGTCCATAGACAAACGCCGGAATTGTCCGTATCGCCATGATAAAGGTACGGAAAATGAGTGCAATCGGCTTTGGCACCAGATTGGTTGCTGATAAAAATGATAATGGTACAGAAAGCACTGCGCCCACAATCGTCCCAAGAAATGCAATACACATCGTCTCCAGCAGCAGATATGCCACACCGGAAGTCGTAAAATCAAACAAAAGCTCTGTATCTGGGTGAAAAATACCACTGATAATCTTAGCTGCTACACTAAGTCCGTCTCCTCCCGTCTTTCCAGTCTGTACGGCAGACATTGACCACGCCAGCAAAGCTGCCACAAGAAATGCTGCCAGAAGCTTTGCATACCAGGTTTTCGGTTCCTGCTCATACATTTTTTCTATTTCTTTTTTCATTCTAACCTTTTTCCTTTCAAATGTTGAAAAAAAATTTCCGGTCTGCATTTTCTAAGTCAGCTTTTTGCGGATAAAATGACTTAATGCTTCCATCACTAATACCGTACCAAAAAGAATAATAAGTATCATTCCGACACTGTCATACTCTCTCCAGCCAATCTTTTCATTTAAAATCAGTCCCAGTCCGCCGGCTCCAACATAACCTAAAATCGCTGCATAACGCACATTGCCTTCCAGACAGAATAAGCATACCGAAAGATATGCCGGGAGCACCTGTGGCTGTACAGCAGTCATAAATGCATACACCTTTCCCGCTCCCATCGCTTCCATTGCCTCATAAGCACCCATATCTACGGTTTCAATCAGCTCATAAAGCTGTTTTCCTACATATGCGAATGTAAATACAGCGATTGCAGCGGTTCCCGCCATGGTTCCAAGTCCCCAGATATAAGTTGCAATCAGCGCTGCTACAAGGGTCGGTATTGTTCGCACGATACTTAAAAACACACGCACGATGCTAAGAACAATTCTATTTTTTATCAAATTACTGGAAGAGGCGATTGCAAATGGTATTGCAAGTACACCTCCAATAAAAGACCCCAGCAATGACATTTTAATGGTATCGAGAAGCGGTCCCCAGATATTTCCGATATAGCCCGTATTCGGCGGAAACATCTGTCCTAATATTACAAAAAACTGATTTCCTCTTTTGATGACTGTAGCAAGAGAAAATCCTGTGATTCTTACGGACACAACCGTTGCAATCAAAAGAAGTAACAGGATAAAAGGTGTTCTGCTCCTCTTTTCCTCTATAATTTTTCCGTTTGCCAGTGTCAGTTTTTTCGGTTTAAAAATCTTATCATATAATTCCATCAGACTTCCTCCGTGGCATCCGGTATCTTACCCTCATAAATCGAATTTAAGACCTCTGGTGTAACATCCTTTGACGGTCCATCGTAAACGATTTTTCCGGCACGAATACCGATAATACGATCCGCATACTCCAGTGCCAGTTCCACATGATGAATATTGATCAGAATGGAAATATTCATATCCTGATTGATTTTCTTAAAATCACTCATAACCTGTTTTGCCGTAACCGGGTCAAGTGCGGCTACTGGTTCATCCGCAAGAATGATTTCAGGACTTTGTGCCAAAGTACGCGCCAGAGCAACTCTCTGCTGCTGACCGCCGGAAAGCTGGTCTGCACGAATGTATGCCTTGTCCAGAATTCCAACCTTATCCAATGCCTCTAGTGCCTCTAATTTATCTTCTTTTTTGAACACACCCAAAAGTACTCTCCAGAACGGCATCTCCGGCACCTTTGCCATCAATACATTTCGAATTACTGTTGTGCGTGCCACGAGATGAAAAGACTGGAAAATCATTCCAATCCTTCTACGAAACTTTCTTAATTCTTTTCCTTTTAAATTTGCAACCTCCATACCTTCTACCGTCAATGTGCCGGAGGTAATATCATGCATACGATTGATTGTACGAAGCAGAGTTGATTTTCCCGCTCCGGAAAGTCCGATAATTCCTACGAACTCTCCCTGCTCAATGGTCAGATTGACATGCTCCAGTCCCACAACTCCATTTGGGTATACCTTGGATACATTTGAAAATTCTATCATAAGTGCTCCTTCCACTTCACCGCACAAGGGCTGCGGCAGAATTGCCGCAGCCCTGTTGCTTATTTCAGTCTATCCGGCACATGCACTGCATGTATCCGAACATCTTATCAGATTAGTTTGCTGCACCCAGCTCCTGAATTAATTTCTGTGCTTCTCGTTCTTTATCGTAATCAGAAGATTCTGCCGGCTGATATCCGTTATGACTATAGATTGCAATAACTTCTTTTCCTTCGTCTGTGTTTCCGATATTAATCAATGCAGTCTGAATTGCTGTCTTTAAGTTTTCATCCATATTTGGAGAAGACTTGCTTACACACACTGTATCGTTGTAGATTGGATCTGTTACACCGATAACATTTGTCTCTTCCCAGATAGATGTGGCACGTCCAAACTCTGTTGTCCAGCTTTCTTCATAATCACGTCTTGCATCTGCATAGGTCAGCAATACATCTACCTGTCCAGATGCAAGTCTTGCAAATGCACTTGCATATGAATCAGACTGTACTGCATTAGATAAATCTGTGATTCCTTTTTCATATCTATCCTGTAACCATAAAGACGGATAGATATAACCTGCCGGAGAAGAAGATGACATAACGCTCCAGTTTGCGCCATCAAGATCTTCCCATGTAAGCTCCTCTCCATTATTTACCTTTGCTGCAAGTTCCTGTCCTTTTTCAGACGGTCCTGCAATCATAAGTGCTCGATAAGATACTGCCTGATTTTCAGATGCTTCCGTCGGTTGTCCATCATTCCAGTCTGCTGCATTATCGGAATCCTTACTTAATCCGTCTCTTGTTGCTGTTAGAATAACGTCACATCCGTCATCATAAAGTACATAGGTACCGCCCGGAATAAATCCTACATCAGCGGTTCCTGCGGTCAATGCTTCACCAACAGCTTCATAGGTCGTACCTACGGAAATTGCTACTTCATCCACATCATAGCCTAAGCCTGCAAGTTCTTCCTTCATCAAATCACTGAGGGGCTTTGTTGCTGTCACGATTTCCTCCGGATCTCTGGATGGAACAAAATATACGTTCAATGCATCTAAATGCACATTTTCTGTCGCATCTGCTTCGGTGTTTTCTGTTGTTGCTGCATCTGCTGTTTCATTTGTAGTTTCATTTGCAGTCGATGCATTGGAATCTGTGTTTTCTGTCTTGTTTCCGCAGCCTGCCAACGTGCCGACACACATAGCTGCTGTTAATAAAGTCGCTGCTAATTTCTTCATAATTGTGAATTCTCCTCTCTGCTTTTAACCTCTGTGTTTGTCATGCGCTGTCACCTATTTCTAACTTCGCCGGGAGATAAACTTTCATGCTGTCCTTACGTTTATCCACAATCCGCTCCAATAAAAGTTTGATTGCTGTCGACCATACAATATCCGGCAACATACGGAGACTCGTATAAGTCGGATATTTCGTCTGCAACGTTTCGATATCCCGGTAAATTACTACCGCAACATCTTTCGGTATCCGGTACTTATGTTCCTTGACAGCCTCTAAGGCTCCTTCTGCTACCTCATCATTTCCAAGTATCAAGACCTCCGGCACATCATCGGTGAGAATTAATTTCTCCGTCAGTTGATAACCGCTTTCTCTGCTGAGTTCTCCTACGCAAAAATATTTTTCTTCGTAGCAGCCCCGCTCCTTTAAAATCTTTTGCAGTCCCTTCAGACGATGTGTACCGATCCTTACCCCATCTTCTTCATAAATACCACCAATATACCCTATACTGCGGTACTCCTTCTGATCCATGAGATAATGTACCATATCGTAAAGTCCCTGTTCATAATCCATGATAATCCTGTCAAACTCATAATCCTTCTGATCAGAATTAACAAATAAGATGACATAGCTCTGTCTTCGCAGGAAATCCATTTCCTTTTCTGAAAAAGATCCGAATGCGATAATTCCATCTACTCTCACCTCTTTGCCATAAGCAATTCGCAAAAAGCTGACGTCCGCCTGTTGCGGCATTGCTGCTGCGACCAAAGAAAGTGATTCCAGTTGGATATCCGGTCGGTCTTTTCTTACGATGTGCCAGTCTGCCACACCAATAACAATCTGTTTTCCCTTCTGCGCATGACGCATTTTAGGCGGAATATACTTCAACTCATGAGCAATCCTGAATATCTGATTCCGTACCTCCGGGGTAACTGCTAACGTTTCATCCTGATTTAATACCCTTGATACGGTAGCCGGTGAAACTTTTGCCAATTGTGCTATCTCTTTGATTGTTGCCATATAACCTCGCCTTTCTTCTGCATTATATTTCACGTTTTTCCTAATTTCAATAGAATTAGTAAAACTTTACTAAACTTTTACCAAACTTTACATTCTTCATACATTTCTTCCTGAGTCACGGTCTTTCATTTCATTACACATCATAACAAAAAAGGCACAAAAATGTGCCTCTGATTTTGTCTACAGTCTGAGCAATATTAAAATATCATAAAATTTTACCATCGCTTTTTACAGTAGTAAACCGCTTCTTCATCTCTGCCCGTTTCTGTGTAACCGCATTTCTTATAAAAATGATTGGTACGAACATTCCATACTGGTGTATCCAAACATATCGTCTGTACTTCCAAATACAGTTCTTCAATGGCCTTCATTAGCTTTCTTCCATATCCACGGCGGAATATTTCCGGGCAGACAAATATCCTTCCTACATACAATTTCCCAGCTTCTTTAAATAATACGGCTCCACCTGCTATTTTTTCCTCATCCCAAAAGCTGTATAAATGGTCTTCCTCCATCATCTTCCTATGCCATTCATAAGAGTCATAACCAGGAGGCCCCCCTACTTCACTGTTTCCGACCGTAACATCCGTGTCGAATGCTTCTTTTGAAATATCTGTAAGTTTATGAATATCTTCTTTTGTTGCCTTCTTTAATAATAACATCTTCTTCTACCTCACCGCAATATATACATCCATGTATTCTACACCGTCCTCCCTGTATACTTTTTCATAACAGGAAATCACATCTTTTTCTTCTTTCTGTTCCAATCCGTTGACCTTAAGATATGCCAGAAGTGTCTTGTATCCATTTGGAATGAGATGAAACGGCGCCCGAAACGGCTCTTTTATCGTAATTGCCGCATACCTCTGCTTCGGTTGCACAAAAACCTCTACCTGCTTGTCCTGTAATGTGACGCCGGACGGCAAAATCCATGCGGCAGCATAACCATGCATGTGAAACACATTAATCTGTTCCTGAGAAACAACCGGAAAATCCCATCCTATGATTTGCGGTTCCTCCACTCCACAGCAGGCTGCCTGATTCTTTACATGATTTATCGCATCATCTTCCGGCTCTACACTTATCACTGCATATCTGACATAGCGGAATTCTTCCACATCTTCCAGTCTAATATTTATATAGGATTCATTACATATATTCATATCCTCCCGAAATAAATTGTCCATCGTACAGGAAAACAACTGACAAAGTTCCATTGCTTTCTCGATTTCCGGATACGCCAAATCTAACTCCCACTTGGAAATCGTCTGCCTGCTCACCTGCATTTTTTCCGCCAGTTCCTCCTGAGTCATACCATTGTGCATTTTTCTTAAAAACTGCAAATTCTTACCTAAACTCATATAGATTCTCCTTTTCGTTTGATATAAATATAATACAAACTGAAAAACCTTTTTTCCACCATCTGCAAATTGCACATCAGTATATCTGTGCAACCTCAGGTTGCGATTTTTTAAATACCAGGCATCCACAGATGATCCCGTACCCAAAAATACGAAACTCCCAGCACCTCTCGCAAAAAATAAGTCGGGAAATACAAAAGGTCTGTGGACGCTCCGTAGGCATAGGTCTTAAAACCACACTCCCCGGCCAAAAGTCTTGCCCGGTATTCATGGAATTCGCTGGTAATGATAACTGCCTCATCTCCCAAATCCTGTTCCTCAAAAATCTTTTTTGAAAATTTCATGTTTTCTTCGGTCGATGTCGACATGTTCTCCTGTATCAACCGCTCCCTTGCAATGCCTTTCGCCACCAGATACTCATACATGCATGCGGCTTCCGAAACTTCTTCGTCAGCTCCCTGACCTCCTGATAACACACACACAGCATCCGGATGCCCACACAGATAAGTATAAGCGGCATCCAGTCTTTCCTGTAAAATACGGCTGGGTCGTTCTCCGATGACTCTGCATCCCAAAACTACCACTGGCGTTTCCGGACTCGGAGCTTTTTTATAGCTCGCAGCAGCAATCCGCACCGCCGATAAACAAAGCAACAGCAAAATGAGCACTGCTACAATCCGCACTGCCCATTCACTATAACAAAAAGCCCGATATTCACGCAGACCGCCAAGAACCGCTTCTATTTTTTCTTTCCATATGGTATGGATAAGTGCAACTCCCATCGCACACATCCCCGCCATATTTCCAACATTAATGATACGCTTTAATATGAGCGGAAGAAAAAACCAGATCAAAAACACCGCTTCTATCACGATAAAAATATTTCTTTTCATCCTTTTAGTCCTTTTTCTTTTATTGCCATTGATTTAGAACTGCTTCCAATTTTTGCGCCCTCTTTTCCCAGGTATGTTTCTGCCATGCCGACTCGTAAGCCTGTTTCGTAATCTTCTCTGCAAGTCCTACATTGTGCAAAAGCTCTCCTGCCAATTCCGGCAGACGTTCTAACTGCTCCAGCTCATAAAACAGGAGTTCTTTTCCATCTGTCAGCTGTTCGCGCAAATATATACTGTCATCTGTCAAAGCAACACTTCCATTTAACATCGCCGTAAAAACCCGGTCATGGGCACCGTCTTTAAACCAGGGCATAGTGTTTAAGCAAATCCGGCTATTACAAACTGCCTTTACGCATGCCACCGAATCCACCTGTCCGCCGCTCCAAATGAGATTCTCAGATTTCCCACAATTCAATTTATCCCAGTCCTTTCCGAACAAATGTATCTTAATGCCACCCTCTGCCAGTACCTTTATCGTCTTTGCCCGGAAATAGGTACGGACATACAAATCCAGAAAAACCAATGCCTCCATTCCCGTCTTTAAATCTTCAACAGAAAGCTCCCCCATCTCATCTTTCAAATTTTTTATGAGCGCCTTATGCAGAGACATTTTCGGGTGGGCAATCATATCGTCAATAATCCGGTAATAGTAATCTATATACTCTTTGGTCTGTGTCGGGAACTGACTTGCCAAATCCGGGAGCGGCGCATAATTTCCAATAAAGACAACATCCATTTCCCTTTTGCCATAGGGAACCAGGTTCTCCCGATATGCCACTGCCTCTTTCCACTCTCCGTTTTCCGGCAAAAGAATGTTTCCCGCCGTCGGAAGAAACTGTACTTCTGTTTCCGGATAAAATTCTTTTACAAATTCCACATGCTGGCGATCAAGACAGAACAGCACCATGTCTTTATGTGGTTTACATAAGTTTTTGTGATAGTAAAGAGGATGATCCACCAGCAGATTTAAGCACTTTACCTGCATACTTTCCCAAATAGTCGTGCCGTTTGTCTCCAAAAATGCTGTTTCCCCGCTTAGCCCGATATAATTAAAGGTAATCATGGCTGTTTCTCCAGGTTTACAGAACTTTTTCAGACGCTTTTCCACTTCCTCTGTATGCATCATATCTACAACAAACGTATCATAGCCTCTTTCTTTAAAATGTACGAGAATTTGCCTGGAAAAATAACTCAAAGTCTCAATTGCACCTGTAAAAAAAAATGAACTTATGAATCTGATCCATATTCGTCCTTTCTGTCCGATTTTTTCGAGAAAAAAATACCTTCTCCGTATGTTTTTCCGGAAAAGGTATTTCTTTTTTCATGCTAGTTCTTGAAACTGTGAATCGGCGCCGGGATTCTTCCGCCACGATTGATAAAATCATCACAGGAATATTTATTTACCGGCATAATCGGTGCGTAACCAAACAATCCACCGAATTCTACGGTGTCGCCCACATCCTTGCCAATAACCGGAATCAGACGTGCTGCTGTTGTTTTCTGGTTTACCATACCAAGTGCCATCTCATCGGCAATAATACCGGAAATTGTCGTTGCCTTCGTATTTCCCGGAATCGCAATCATATCAAGTCCAACGGAACATACACAGGTCATAGCTTCCAGCTTTTCCAAGGTAATCGCATTCGCCTGCACTGCATCAATCATTCCCTGATCCTCGCTGACCGGAATAAACGCACCACTTAAGCCTCCAACGTAAGAGGAAGCCATAACGCCACCCTTCTTTACCTGATCATTCAAAAGGGCAAGCGCTGCTGTCGTTCCAGGTGCTCCTGCATATTCCAGACCAATTTCACATAAGATATCCGCTACGCTGTCGCCAACCGCCGGTGTCGGAGCCAAAGAAAGATCCACGATACCAAACGGGATATTTAACAGTTTTGACGCCTCCTGTGCCACTGCCTGACCAACGCGGGTAACCTTAAATGCAGTTTTTTTGATGGTCTCGCACAATACTTCAAAGTTCTCGCCGCGCACTTTCTCCAGTGCTGTTTTTACAACACCCGGACCGCTGACACCAACATTAATAACAGCATCCGCTTCCGTCACACCGTGGAAAGCACCTGCCATAAACGGGTTATCATCCGGTGCATTACAAAATACTACCAGTTTCATACAATCCACTGAATCTCTGTCTTTAGACTGTTCTGCCACCTCAAGCAGTATCTCGCCCATCAGCTTGACCGCATCCATATTGATTCCGGTCTTTGTGGAAGCAAGATTTACAGAACTGCATACCCGTTCTGTCCGGCAGAGTGCCATCGGAATGGAGCGGATGAGCATCTCGTCCGCTTTTGTCATTCCCTTTGATACCAATGCCGAATAGCCTCCGATCAGATTGACACCCACAGCCTTTGCAGCCCGATCCATCGTATCTGCAATCGTTGCAAAGTCTTCCGGCTTCTTGCAGGCAGCACCACCTACCAGTGCGATTGGCGTAACGGAAATACGTTTATTTACGATTGGAATTCCAAACTCTTTCTCAATCTTTTCCCCGGTAGCTGCCAAATCCTTTGCAACCGTTGTAATCTTATTATAAATATTTTCATTTAATTTCTGTAAATCAGAATCAATACAGTCAAGCAGGCTGATTCCGATGGTAATGGTGCGAACATCAAGATTTTCCTGCTCCACCATATTGTTTGTTTCTTTTACTTCCCAGATATTAATCATAGTTCCTCCTCATTCCTGTTAGATTCTGTGCATCTGCTCAAAAATTTCTTCCTTCTGGCATTTGATACTGACGCCGATTTCTTCGCCCAGCTTCTCCAAATCCGTTGCACATTCTCCGAATGATTTGTCTGCTTTATTCATATCCACGATCATCATCATATTAAAAAAGTCCTGTACAATGGTCTGCGAAATGTCAAGTACATTAATATGCGAATCTGCAAGATAAGTGCAGACCTTCGCAATGATACCAACGGTATCCTTTCCTACTACTGTAATGATTGTCTTGTCAACTGTGTTTTCCATTTCTTTATCCTTTCTTTTTCCCATTTATATTTGTCAGCCGCCACCGACTGTTAAACACTTACAAATTCTGAAACTTCATCCCGCTTCGCTACTGAAATCGCAAAATCGGAACCATCATAAGGATTATCTCCCAACGTAACCTCTAACCGAACCGTCTCATAGGCTAGTTTTGCATAATTATTTTCCTTGCTCAAGTGTCCAAGAATAATTTTTTTCATCTTATCATGAAGCACCTTTCCCAAAAGCTGACCGGAGGACTCATTGGACAAATGCCCACGTTCTCCCAAGATTCTGCGCTTTAACGGATACGGATAACTTCCTGCCTGAAGCATACGGATATCATGGTTCGCTTCTAACAATAATACATCTAATCCCTGCAGTTTGTCTACAATATAATCGTCATATTTTCCCAAATCCGTGGCAACTGCTACTTTTTTCGTACCATGCTCCATAACATACGCCACCGGATTTGCCGCATCATGCGAAATAGAAAACGGCTTAACCTCAATATCACCGATTGTAAACTGCTTATCCGGCAAAATCGGATGAAATAGACTCTCATCCACTTTTCCTACCGAAGATGTATGTAGAATTGCATCGATAGTCTCCTTCGTCCCATACATGGGGATTCCATACTTTCTCGCCACAACGCCAAGCCCCGCAATATGGTCAGAATGCTCATGTGTAATTAATATACCGTCCATTTCTGACGTTTTCAATCCAATGGAATTCAATCCATTTTCTATTTTTTTACCGCTGATTCCGGCATCAATGAGCAGGTGACAGTCTGCCGTGCCTGCATAAATACAATTTCCACTGCTGCCGCTTGCTATGCTACATAAATCCATTTTAACTCTCTTTCCAATAAATATCGATTTTATCTCCGTCAAAAAGCCTCTGTGTAAACTTTGCATCCATACCGTTTACTTTTGTGATAATCGGACGCCCGTTCCCTGCAGCAAGATCAAAATTGATATATTCAAATACATCTACAAAAACATAAACTGCTTTTCCCTGCAACGTAACCGGTCTGCCGTTTACAATAACGCCTACTGTCTTTGGAACTGATGGCACCTCATCCTCAGCCACATTTTCCTCACTCTGTACTGTCTCTGCATCCTGTACTGTCTCTGTATCGTCTCTCTCCCTGTCCGATGTCTCTGCTGGATAAAAATCTTTCTTCTGCTCTGCCTCAGCCTGCTCCAACTCATTCACATCTTCCGATGTTTCGCTTTCTGTGGCTTTTTCCTCATTTTCTAGCGTTTCCTCAGTTTTTGTCTCCAGTACCGGGTGTTCATCTACCGTCCATTCCACATCAAAATTTTCATAGACCGGCTCGTTTTCATCTGTCACACGATTATTAACCAGAATATCACTGTTCTTATCCAATATCACATCCATAAATTCTGCGATTTGAGCAACCGTATAATAATTTCTGGTTTCAATCACATCACCGTCTTTTATGTTATAAGACGGAAGCTGCATCTCGCCATTTACCTCCACCAGACGCGGACAGCTCACCTGTTTTTTATTGACATAAAAGACAATCGTATCATTATTATACTCTTCCAGCATTTCAATGGTACAATAAGCATCCTCTCCTGCCGTAGACGGCGTAATGGAAATATAGCTGTTCGGCTCTAACGGCGTATTAATGCTTACGACCTTGCCGTTAAAACGGATTACTGCTGATTCCCCCGCCTCTCCACGAATCAGGCGCGGCTTTCCGTTTAATGTAAAATTGATTTCCTGTCCGCGCTTCGGGAACAGGTCATCATTCGGAAAACCAGCATTCAATGCTGCATCCACCAGCGTCAGATGCCCGTTATCATATAACTTCATCCGTTCCCCGTTAAAATGTACCATAATAAAATTATTTTTCTGGTCATAATAATTTAAACAGATGCCAATCGGTGTTACCAACAGGGGATCTTTCTTGATTTCCTCCTGCTCAAACTTCACTGTCTGCAGAACTTCTTCGCCCCTTAGTGCGACTCTCTCTTTGGGCAGTTCCAGATGCTCTGCTAACTTTTCCGTGAAACCGTGAATCTTTCCTCCACCGCCAACAACAAAGGTTGCGCTGACCGATTTATTTCCATTCAACTCTTTGATTTTCTCTGCTACTTCCGCTGTAATCTTATCCACGGTAGGTGCTGTAAGCTCCCATATTTCCTTGGACGGAATCATGTGAGAAATTCCCATGATATCCTTAAACTCCACTTTTTCCTCAAAAGTGGAAGCAAGCTTCATTTCCTCCGCCGTGTTAAAATCTACCAGATACTGCTGCACAATAAGTTCCGTCAGTTCATCGCCTGCGTGAGGAATCATACCGTAAGCAATAATGCTGCCATCCTTCGTAATGGAAATATCAGAAGTTCCGGCTCCCACATCCACCAGAGCAATGTTTAACATACGGAAATTTTCCGGAATTGCCACGTTGATGGCGGCGATTGGCTCGAGCGTCAGATTTACAACCTCAAGCCCTGCAATATCCACAGCCGAATACAAGCCGTCTACTACATCCTCCGGCAGAAATGTAACAATGATGTCCTCAGAAATTGTATCTGCCTTATGCCCTTCCAGATTTGTGAACATCTCATCATTCAAGTAATAGTGTACCACCGAATAACCAACGCAATAGAATTTGTACTTGGTGTCATTTTCCTCGGCAAGTACCTGCTGTGCTCGCTCAATACCAAGCAGATCCAGCGTATGAATGTCCTCTCCTGTAACAATGGTCTCCTCTGCGAATTTATGTTCCACTGTTGTCGTGACCGTTTTTAATACACGGCCTGCGGCTGCAATGCAGACCTCGGAAAGCTGCTGTCCCAATTGTGTTTCCAAATCTTCCTTGATTTCTTTTATCGTATTTCCCACACGTCCGATATCATGAATCTGTCCATCCAACATTGCACGGGTTTCATGCTCCCGCACACTGTGAGCAATAACATGAAAAATTTTATCATCCTTGTATCCTACGGAGCCGACAACGTTTCTTGTCCCTATATCCAGACCAAATACCAATTCCTCCGGCGTTATCATATCTGATACTCCCTTCTTTTTATCACTTCGGCAACCTGCCTTACTGTATCCTCTTTGCTTGCATTGTTATCTATCACGATTTTACAGTATTTTCGATAAGTTTCCTCCAAAAGCTGGCTTTGAAAAATCTGTTCCACTTTTTCCTCAGAATATCCCCGGTTCTTCATCAGACGCAGCTTTCTGTTTGCTTCCGTCGTATAGATATACCACAGTTCGTCACAGATTTTGTCATAACCTTCTTCAATCAAAAGAGCCGCCTCCAGAACCAGGATGCGCAGTTTTCCGCTCTCCCGCTCTTTTTTGCAGCGTTCTGTGACATAATCCTTTACTGCCGGATGCACAATATTATTTAATGCTTCCCGCTTTGCATCATCAGAAAAAATCACTTCTGCCATCCGGTTTCTTCGGATTGTGCCATCCGCTTCAAACACACCGTCTGCGGCAAAAAGTTCCTGCAATCTTTGATTACATACTGTCCCCGGTTCCATCAGGTCATGGGCAATCTCATCTGCCAGCATGACTTCTATCCCATCCTGACTAGACAGAAAGTTCAATATCTCTGTTTTTCCGGCTCCCACACCGCCGGTAATCCCAACAAATTTCATCTATTTCGCCTCATACCAGTTTTTTCCTGTGTGCATATCAATTTCAAGCGCCACCTTTAAATCTGCGGCATGGTGCATTTCCTCCTCCAGAATTCGCTTTACTGCATCCACTTCTCCCTCCGCCGTCTCAACTAACAATTCGTCATGTACCTGTAGCAGCAATCTGGATTTCAGTCCCTCTTTTAGCAAGCGGTCATGCACCCGGTTCATGGCAATCTTTATGATATCCGCTGCCGTTCCCTGAATCGGGGCATTCATGGCAACCCGTTCTCCAAAGGAACGCTGCATGAAATTGCTTGAGGAAAGCTCCGGTACCGGACGTCTCCTGCCAAACATGGAACTTACATAGCCGTCTTTTTTCGCTCCTTCCACCAGGCCGTCCAAAAACGCCTTGATGCCCGGATAGGTCTCAAAATATCGCTCGATATAAGCCGCAGCCTCTTTTCTCGTAATACTGAGATCCTGACTTAATCCGAAAGAACTGATACCGTACACGATGCCGAAATTGACTGCCTTGGCATTTCTTCTCTGTAAATCCGTCACCTCATCAAAAGGTACATGGAATACCTGAGAAGCCGTCATGCGGTGGATATCCTGAGCCTCCCGGTACGCCTCAATCAGCATTTCATCCCCGGACATATGCGCCAACACCCGAAGTTCAATCTGGGAATAGTCCGCATCCGCAAAAATGTATCCTTCCTTCGGCAGAAAGACCTTACGAATCAATCTGCCAAGTTCCATACGGATTGGAATATTTTGCAGATTCGGCTCCGTACTGCTGATTCTTCCGGTAGCTGTGACCGTCTGATTAAAGGTAGAATGTATCCTGCCATCCTCCATAATATAGTCCACCAGTCCATCCGCATAGGTAGATTTTAGCTTTGCAAGCTGACGATATTCCAAAATATCAGCCACCAGAGGATATTCCGGTGCCAACTTGTCCAGCACATCCGCCGCTGTGGAATAACCGGTCTTTGTCTTCTTTCCGTAAGGCATTTTCAGTTTTTCAAACAGAATCACGCCAAGCTGCTTTGGGGAATTGATGTTAAATTCTTCACCCGCACCTTCGTATATCTGTTTTTCCAACTCCGCAATACGAACCGAGAGTTTTTCTCCGTATTCCTTTAAAGCGGATTTATCTGCTCTGATTCCTTCGCGTTCCATATCTGCCAGGGTAAATAAAAGCGGCATTTCAATCTCCGTAAACAGTTTTTCCATCCCGGTACTTATAAGTTCCTGCTCTAAAGCTGTTTTTGCCGCATAAGATATATAGCTTACAAAGCAGACAATTTTTAAGAACGCTTCTGGTTGTTCCTCCATCGCCTGTTCCAAAGACATTTTACCAAGCAAATCCGCTCTCGACGGAATCATTAGCCCCAGATAATCCTTCGCCAAATCCTCATAGGAATAAGCATTTTTTAGCGGATTTAAAAGATATGCCGCTATCTCAGCATCAAAAAAACCCTTTGCCAGTTCCTCGCTGGTCTTTTCCCCTGCCGCCAGATAACGCAACTGTGGTTTTAAAGAAAAAGTAATGCCGCATATTCCGGCATGCAAAAGCTGCTGTAGAGCGGAAATCAGATATTCTTCAGTCAAAAATCCCTCCACTGCAAGAAATACCGTATTCTTTTCTCCGAAGGACAAAGAAAGCCCTAGCAGCTTTCCCTTTTCCTCTACAAGGAAAAATCCCAACTCTTTTTCCTTTTTTGCCTCCGCAAGAAATGCTTCCGCCTCAGAAAGTTCCGTAATCTTACGGAAATACTGCTCTGCCTCATTCTGCGGCGCAGATACGTCGAAACGGGAAAGCATATTTTTAAACTCCAGTCGTTTACACAGCAAATAGGCTTCCTCGGTAAACAGATTTCCCAGGGCAGCCTCCTCTAACTTATAATCGATGTCAGCATTGATTTCTATGGTCGCAAGTGTCTTGCTCATCTCTGCCATATCGTAATGTTCTTTTAAATTTTCTTTGGCACGGTTCGGCTTTATTTCCTCCACATGGGCATAGGCTTCCTCAATACTTCCGTATGCCACAATCAGATTCGTCGCCGTCTTTTCTCCGATGCCCGGGACTCCCGGTATGTTGTCCGCTGTATCGCCCATCAGCGCCTTTACATCAATGAACTGTAATGGTGTCACCTGATAACGTTCCACTACATCTGCGGCATAATAATCCTCTATCTCTGTTCCGGTACGCTTCGTCTTTGGAATACGAATCTTGATATGTTCCGTGGCAAGCTGCAACAAATCTCTGTCACCGGAAACTACTGAAACCTCAATCCCTTCTCTTTCGCTCCGCTTTGCAATGGTTCCTAAGATATCGTCCGCCTCATAGCCTTCTTTCTCGATAATCTTTACCCCCATTGCCTGAAGCATCTCCTTCATCAAAGGAACCTGCTCTCTCAGTTCTGCCGCCATAGGCTTTCTGGTGCCTTTGTAGGCATCGTACATTTTGTGCCGGAAGGTCGGAGCATGCACATCAAATGCCACCGTAAGATAATCCGGTTTTTCTTCTTCCAGAATCTTAAATAGAATGTTTAAAAATCCGTAAACCGCATTGGTATGCAGCCCTTCTGCATTGGTGAGATCCGGGATACCATAAAACGCCCGGTTCAAAATACTGTGCCCGTCAATCAATACTAACTTTTTGTTCATGCTACTCCTCGTCTACCAACTGGAAAAATTTTGTATCGATTTCCGGATAAGAACGCTTTAAGGAAATCGGTTTTCCGCTGTTATTTAAAAAGCAGTGTTCGCTTTTTGCCAGGGAACGCAGTTCTCCTGTCTCTTTATCCGTCATACGATAAGAAACTGCCAGTTTCACTCCGTCATAGAATGATATTTTTGTCTCTATGATAACCGTATCGCTGAAACGAACCATGCTTTTATATTCGCAGGCAACGGAAATAACAGGGCTTATGATTTCAGCATCCTCCATCATCTTGTAGCTGTAGCCCATCTGCTCCATCAAATCCATCCGCGCTTCTTCCATCCAGCGGATATAATTGGAATGATGCACGATTCCCATCTGGTCTGTCTCGTAATATTTTACATGATGCTCATACGGCTTAATTTTTAATTTGGCCGGTGTCTTGTATACTTCTACTCTTGTGTCTTTCAAATTACTCACCTTCCATATATTTCTGATTAACTTTGTTTTACAGGCACACAAAATACCCAATATAGACATTATGTCACAGGTTGAACGGAAATTCAATGATTTAATTATTCCCGCAATAATCCAGATAATCCGCTTCATCCGCAAACAAGATATATCTGCCCTCTACTAATCCCATAAATCCTTCTGCTGTAAAATATCCTTTCATAAAAAACACGCTCCTTTTTCTACTTGTTATCCGTTTTCTTGCTTCCTTGATAACTTCAGTATAAAAAAGAACGTGTCCCATATGTGGTACAGTTGTTATGTAAACCAACCCTTATTTTACGCTGACCTCACCAGCCAGCACCTTTTTATAATCCTCATAGTTTTTTTCCAACAGTGCCGGTGTGTCAAGTCCATATGGACATTTGCTCTTACACTGATTGCAATGCAGGCAATTTTCTATCTTTTTCATTTTCGCCTGTACTTCTCCGGTAAGCTGTAATTCCGATGGAGAACGGCGCAAAAGCAGCGACATTCTGGCACAATTGTTAATCTCAATTCCTGCCGGACAGGGCATACAATAACCGCATCCACGACAGAATTCCCCACTCAACTCTTTCCGGTCTGCTTCAATTAAGGTCTTTATTTCCTCTGTCATAACAGGTGGCTCATCAATATAGGAAATAAATTCATCCAATTCTTTTTCCCGCTGTACACCCCAGATTGGTAGCACATTGTCATACTGCGCTTCAAATGCATAAGCAGCTTTGGAATTGGTAATCAAACCGCCAGATAACGCTTTCATGGCGATAAATCCCATATTTTTTTCTTTACATTTCTTTACAAGTTCTATATCTTTTTCACTGGCAAGATAACAAAACGGAAATTGCAGTGTCTCATAAAGGCCAGACTCAATCGCCTCATTTGCCACTGCAAGCCTGTGGTTCGTGATACCGATATGGCGCACCTTTCCCTGTTTTTTTGCCTCAAGCATTGCCTCATAAAGTCCGCTTCCGTCTCCAGGCTTCGGACAGAATGCCGGATTATGGAACTGATAAATATCAATATAATCTGTTTTTAAATTATGCAAAGAGGTTCTAAGCTGCTCCCAGAACTCCTCTGCATTGGAAGCTGCCGTCTTTGTTGCGATAAAGACTTTATCACGGATTCCCTCAAATGCCAGCCCCAGTTTTTCTTCGCTGTCCGTATAAAAACGTGCGGTATCATAAAAATCAATTCCGGCATCATATGCCTTCCGTATCAGTTTTACTGCATCCTCATCTGTAATACGCTGAATCGGCAGCGCACCGAAACCGTTTTTGTTTACGGTGATTCCCGTACTTCCCAAAGTCACTTTTTCCATTGTGGCATCTCTCCTCTTTCGTGTATTGTCCTTCTATTTTAATATAAGAAATCATCCTGCATACTGTTCCAGCTTCGTCTCCACCAGCTTATCACCTTCATAACGCAGCTTCAATGAAAAGAAATCATCCGTCTCCCGCAGCAACCGGAAAAAAATCCTGTCACCCTCCCAGAGATGCAGCCTGTCAATCTCATCCTTCGGTATCCATTCAAGATTTCCCTCTGCGCATTCCGTCAGCGTTCCGGTAAATTCATTTGCCGTATACAGATGGATATACTCCGTTTCCCACTCATCGGAAAGGAATGTAAGAATCGCCCGCAGTCGGTATTTCGTCAGGGTAAGTCCTGTCTCCTCTTTTACCTCCCGCAACAGGCATTCCTCTGGTGTCTCATCCTGCTCGAATTTTCCGCCGACACCAATCCACTTATCATGGTTTAAATCATTCTCTTTTTTTACCCGGTGCAGCATCAGATATTTATCATCCTGCTCAATATAACAGAGCGTTGTCAGTTTCATAGCCTTCCTCCATTTCTGTCAACCGAATCTGACTGTCTAATTGTTATTATACGTTTTCTCTATCAGAGAAGCAATCCCATGATATAAAAAAGTACTGCCAAAATTGATATTGACAGTACTCTTTTAACTTATTTTTTTTGATAAAATTTCACTTTGGTATGCGCCGTATAGGTTTCTCCCGGATGCAGAATGGGAGAAGCGAACTTCTCGTCATTAACTGAATTCGGATAATACTGCGGCTCCAAACAAAATCCATGTCGGAAATCATAGAATGCGCCACTCTTTCCCGGATGTCTTTTAATAAAATTTCCTGAATAAAACTGAATCCCCATACAATCTGTATAAAAATCCATTGCAATCCCGGTCTTTTCACACTCCGCTACTGCTGCAAGCTTCATGATACCATGCTTTGTATCCAAGACATAATTATGGTCATAGCCACCTGCATATTTTAACTGGATAAAATCTGCACCGATATCACGCCCAATCTTCTTTGACATTGTAAAATCCATCGGTGTATCCGAAACTTTGGCAAGTGTTCCTGCCGGAATTGCCTTTGGACTGGTAACCGGCGTATAATAATCTGCCTTTATGGAAAGTACGTGTTCTTCAATGGAACCTGCGTCGTGTCCGCCTAGATTGTAATAAGCATGATTTGTGAAATTTGCAACCGTAGTCTTATCTGTATCAGCGGAATAATCTATCAGCATTTCATCTGCATCTGTCAGTGTATACACGACTTTTGCTTTCATATTCCCGGGAAATCCCTGTTCCATATCACGGCTCAGATATGTAAAAGTAATCTGATTATCTTTTCCCTCTGCTGCTTCCGCATCCCATAGGACATTATGAAATCCGTTTTTTCCGCTATGGAGATTGTTGCCATTGTCATTTTGCTCCAAATAATACACCTGCCCGTCCAGTTCACAGGCTGCTCCTGCAATCCGGTTGGCATTGCGCCCGATCACCGCACCAAAATAGCAGGTCTGACGCTGGTATTGTGCCGGATCATCATAACCTAAAATAACATCCCGGAATACTCCGTCTTTATCTTTTACAAGTAATGATACCATGGTAGCTCCCAGATTCATCAGCTTTAATGTCATTCCGTTTCTATTTTTTAACGTATAGCATGTAACTTCTTGCCCCTCCAGGGTTTTTCCAAAACTTTCTATTTTCATTGTTTACTCCTGTTAGTTCTGTCCATAATAAGCATTTTCTCCATGTTTCCGGTAAAAATGCTTATCCCTGATACAGTCCGGTGCAGGCTGTACTTTCGGGTTGATTAGTTCTGTTTTTGTTGCCATTTTTGCGACTTCCTCCAGTACAACTGCATTATGTACCGCTTCTGCAGCATCCTTGCCCCAGGTAAATGGTCCATGATTCTTGCAGAGAACTCCCGGCGTATACATCGGATTTACTTTTCGTTCTTCAAAAGTCTCAATGATTACGAGTCCGGTATTTTTTTCATAAGCCTCATTTATTTCCTCAGGTGTCAGGCTTCTGGCACACGGAATCTCACCGAAAAAATAATCCGCATGCGTTGTTCCATAAAGTGGAATGCTTCTGCCCGCCTGTGCCCACGCAGTTGCCTCCGGTGAATGTGTATGCACCACACCACCGATTTGGGGATATTTTTTATAAAGCTCCAGATGTGTCGGTGTATCCGAAGACGGCTTATATTTTCCTTCAATTTTATTGCCATTTAAATCCATTACAACCATATCCTCAGGTTTTAATTTATCATAATCAACACCGCTAGGTTTGATGACAAAATATCCGCTTTCCCGGTCGATGCCGCTGACATTTCCCCAGGTATAGGTAATCAGTCCTCGTTTCGGAAGCTCCATATTTGCTTCATAAACCTCTTTTTTTAATTCCTCTAACATAACGTCCGCCCTTCTTTTTATTTATACTGCATGGAATCCACTGCTGCACGCTCCATGGAAAGCCCCTTTTTATAGTGTTCCATAAAACGATCAAATCCCTCTACATCCTCCGCTTTCGGCGCAAGTGTCTCTCCCTTTTGTCCGGCAAATACTTTCTTATTCAGATAATCATCTAATGTCTCATCTGCCACCTTATTTTTCATATAGGATGCAAGCACCGCAATTCCCCATGCTCCGCCTTCTCCTGCCGTATCCATAACAGTGACCGGCGTATCCATAGCTGCCGCAAGTATGCTCTGTCCGACACCTTTTGTCTTAAACAGACCTCCATGCCCGAAAATCTTGTCTACCTTTACATCTTCTTCTTTCAATAAAATGTCGAGTCCTGTCTTTAATACACCAAGGGACGTAAACAAATGCACACGCATGAAATTTGCCAAATTAAAATGCGCATCCGGTGTACGGACAAATAGCGGTCTTCCTTCCTCAAAACCGGTCACCGGCTCACCCGAAAAGTAATTGTATGCCATGAGTCCGCCACAATCTGCATCGCCTTCCAGTGCTTTATTGTACAGCACATAGAATAATTTTGTCATATCTACTTCTATACCAAAACTTTCTGCAAATTCTTTAAAAAGATTTACCCACGCATTCAAATCAGAGGTACAGTTGTTGCAATGCACCATTGCCACCAGATTTCCGGTTGGCGTCGTCACCAGATCAATTTCCGGATGTACCTTCTTTAATTCTTTTTCCAAAACAATCATGGCAAACACTGAGGTTCCCGCCGAAACATTTCCGGTACGCTTTGCGATACTATTCGTCGCCACCATTCCCGTTCCTGCATCTCCTTCCGGCGGGCAGACCGCAATTCCTGCCTGCAGGTTTCCGCTCACATCTAAAAGCTTTGCTCCTTCTTTTGTCAGTGTTCCTGCTTCCTCTCCGGCAAGTAGTACCTCCGGCAGAATATCCTTTAACTTCCACGGATATCCACACGGTGCAACCAGCTTGTCAAATTTTTCAATCATATTTGCATCAAACTGCTTCGTATGAATGTCAATCGGGAACATACCGGATGCCTCACCCACGCCAAGTACCTTCCGTCCTGTAAGTTGCCAGTGAATATATCCCGCCAGCGTCGTAAAAAAGGCTACATTTTTTACATGCTCCTCTTTATTTAAGATTGCCTGATACAGATGCGCAATGCTCCAGCGCTGCGGTATATTATACTGAAATTCCTCCGTCAGTTTTTCTGCTGCCTGCTCAGTAATGGTATTTCTCCATGTACGAAACGGCACTAAAAGCTCGCCCGCCTGACCAAACGCCATATACCCGTGCATCATGGCACTAAAACCAATGGAACCGATTGTGGTAAGCACTACTCCATACTGATTTTCCACATCCTTTGCCATCTTTGCATAACAATCCTGCAAGCCAGACCAAATAGCATCCAAACTGTAGGTCCAGATGCCTTCTACAAGCTGGTTTTCCCATTCATGACTACCGGATGCAATCGGCGTATTGTCCTCTCCGATTAAAATTGCCTTTATCCGGGTTGAACCAAATTCGATACCAAGCGCTGTTTTTCCCGCCAAAATATCTTCTTTTGCTCCCATAGTCTCATCCTCCTGCTTTCTATTTTACAAAACCCTTTACTTTCTCATAAATGCCTGCTCCATCCAGTCCGTATTTTGCAATCAGTTCTTTTGCTGGACCGGATTCTCCAAACACATCCTGCACGCCAATGCGTAACATCTTTGTCGGTGCTTCCTCAGAGAGCACCTCTGCCACTGCGCTTCCCAATCCACCAAGAATAGAGTGTTCCTCTGCAGTCACTACTTTTCCGGTCTTTGTCGCAGATTTTACAACTAATTCCCGGTCAATTGGTTTAATTGTATGTATATTCACGACTTCCGCGTCAATCCCATCTTCTTTTAGCTTCTCCGCTGCCTCCAGGGCACCGCACACACACAGACCCGTCGCAAAAATTGTCACATCTTTTCCTTCTTTTAAAACGACACCCTTTCCGATTTCAAATTTATACTCTGTATTATCATTGATAACCGGAACAGCCAGTCTGCCAAAGCGCAGATACACTGGACCATTATGTTCGTATGCTGCACGCACTGCTGCCTTTGCTTCGATATCATCGGACGGATTGATCACCACCATTCCCGGTATCTCCCGCATCAGGGCAATATCCTCGTTACACTGATGGGTTGCTCCATCCTCTCCGACTGATATTCCCGCATGGGTAGCTCCAATTTTTACATTTAAGTGCGGATATCCGATGGAATTTCTCACCTGCTCAAAGGAACGTCCCGCCGCAAACATGGCAAATGTACTGATAAACGGTACATATCCACAGGTACTCATTCCCGCTGCAATGCCCGTCATATTTGCCTCTGCAATACCACAATCGATGTGACGATCGGGAAACTCCTTCTTAAAGATGCCTGTCTTGGTTGCTGCTGCAAGATCTGCATCCAATACCACAAGGTTTTCTTTTTCTTTTCCAATCTCTACCAGTGCATTTCCATAGCTCTCTCTGGTCGCTATCTTTTTTACTTCTGGCATAATGCTTCACCTGCTTTCTTCAATTCTTCCATTGCAATAGCATATTCCTCATCATTCGGTGCCTTTCCGTGCCACCCCGCCTGATTTTCCATAAAGGATATGCCCTTGCCCTTTACGGTTTTTGCAATGATTGCCGTTGGCATTCCTTTTGTCTGTCCTGCCTCTTTAAACGCTGCACGAATTTCATCAAAATTGTTTCCGTCAATGTTTATTACATGAAACCCAAAAGCTTCAAACTTTTTATCAATTGGATACGGAGAGCAGACATCGGTGATTGCTCCGTCAATCTGAAGATTGTTATTATCCACGATTACCACAAGATTATCTAGCTTCCGGTGTCCGGCAAACATGGCCGCCTCCCAGATTTGTCCTTCCTGTATCTCTCCGTCTCCGGTAATGGCATAAACACGATAATCCTTCTTTTTCATCTTTCCGGCAAGCGCCATTCCTACTGCTACAGAAAGCCCCTGACCCAGGGAACCGCTTGACATGTCAACGCCCGGAATGTGTTTCATATCCGGATGACCCTGCAGATAAGATCCTGTATGACGCAGCGATTTTAAATCCTCCACTGGAAAATAGCCCCGCTGTGCCAGGGTGGCATACAGTCCCGGAGCTACATGACCTTTGGAAAGCACCAGACGGTCACGATCTTCCATTTTCGGATTTTTCGGATCAATGTTCATTTCTTCAAAATAGAGATATGTAAAAATATCTGCCGCAGAAAGCGAACCACCCGGATGACCGGAAGCTGCACTGTGTACTGCTGTAACAATCCCCTTGCGGATGCATGCGGCAGTCTTTTCCAAATCCAAATTTGTCATTTTTTTCTCCTTTCCTTACAGTTCAATTCTATTTATCTCCGAAAACCGCTTTATAATCTG
>CAMBKU010000038.1 GCA_945868305.1 uncultured Lachnospiraceae bacterium
AGCGGGAAAGAGTACCACGATTGAATGTATTTTGGGAACGAAGAAAGCGGATAGCGGTGAGATTTCCGTACTTGGCTGTGTCCCGGGAAGGGAAAGGCGTCAGTTATTTGAAAAGGTTGGGGTACAATTTCAGGAGGGCGATTATCAGCCGGAAATCAAGGTTTGTGAATTGTGCGAAGAAACGGCCTGTTTATACCGCAATCCTGCAGAATGGAAGCAGCTTCTTATACGTTTTGGGATTGGAGATAAAGAAAAAAGCACAGTGAAAAGTTTATCCGGCGGGGAACGTCAGCGTCTGTTTATTGTGTTGGCATTGATTCCAAATCCCAAGCTTGTTTTTCTGGATGAGCTGACCACTGGACTGGATGCAAAGGCAAGGCGGGACGTTTGGAAGATACTGGAAGAATTAAAAGAACAGGGGCTCACGATTTTTCTTACTTCGCATTTCATGGATGAGGTAGAGGCTCTTTGCGATGAAATCTGCATTTTAAAGAAGGGAAATGCAATATTTTACGGAACAGTAGCACAGGCAAAGGAACAAAGCGGCTGTGAGAAATTTGAGGATGCCTACTTAAAATTTGCAGAGGAAGGAGAGATGACAGCATGAGAGCTTTTCGGAAACTGCTTAAAAATGAATTAAGGCTTAGCATCAGGGATATGAATATGGCAGTCTTTGCGATTATCATGCCGGTTGTGGTATTGGTGATACTTGGAATTATTTATGGTACAAAACCGGCAGCTGCTGATGTTTCTTATACTTTTTTGGAACAGTCTTTTGGGGCGGTAAGTGCAATTTCTATCTGTGCCGGAGGACTAATGGGACTGCCGATTGTGGTGGCTGATTACCGGGAAAGAAAAATATTAAAACGCTTTCAGGTGACGCCAGTCAGTCCGGTGCTGTTGCTCGGCGTAGAACTTACGATTTATATTTGTTATGCAATCGTTTCTATGGCATTGCTTTTTGTGGTTGCGGTGCTGTTTTGGGATTTTCATATGCATGGCTCTTTTATTGTGTTTCTCGGAAGCTGGTTTTTAACGATGATTTCGACGCTCAGCATCGGAATGATGGTTGGCGGTATTGCGAAAAACGCGAAGACAGCGTCTGTAATTGCAAGTGCGTTGTATTTTCCAATGCTGATTTTTTCTGGTGCAACACTGCCCTTTGAAGTTATGCCGGAAATAATGCAGAAGATTGTAATTTTATTTCCGCTGACGCAGGGAATTGAATTAATGAAAACATCGTTACTAGGATTACCGGTTGCGCACGCTTGGATTCCAATTCTAGTTATGATAGCGGTTACTTTTCTTTGCAGCGGAATTGCGGTAAAATATTTCCGATGGGAATAAAATGAATTGCGGAGGAAACGAAATGATTTACAAAATAGACGATACAGCAAAAACAGAACAATTATTCCAGGACTGGCAGGAGACCTTAATCTGGTCTTGCCTGCAGGGTATGATGGGAGATATTTATGCGGATTCTTTTATGAATCCGCAGTCTGCCATGGCGATAATTGGAGATTTTGCTTTTTTTGCAGGGAAGGTAAGTAAGGAACTGGTTTCCTTTAAACCGGAGAACTGCAAACAGGACTTTATTATTTTGACACCCCAGAATGAAGCATGGGCAAAACAGATAGAGGCATATTTTGGAGAGCGGGCGAAAAAAGTAATAAGATATGCGATTAAAAAAGAACCAGATGTTTTTGACAGAAAAAAACTGCTGGAAGCAGTTAGCGGACTGCCGGAAGGGTATGTGCTGCATGAGATAGATGAGGGGTTGTATCTGCAGTGTAAAGAAAACGGCTGGAGCCGGGATTTGGTGTCACAATATGGGGATTACGCCGATTACTGCAAAAAGGGTCTTGGTATAGCGGTTTTAAAAGATGGGGAAATTGTGTCAGGTGCATCTTCTTATACGAGTTACCGCGAGGGTATCGAGATTGAAATCGATACCAGAGAGGATTGCCGCAGAAAAGGACTTGCCTATGCCTGTGGGGCGAAATTGATTTTAGAGTGCCTGAAACGGAATTTGTATCCGAGCTGGGATGCACAGAATAAGTGGTCAGTGGCGCTGGCAGAAAAACTGGGTTATCATTTCGACCATGAATATACTGCTTATGAAGTGTTTCCGTGGTAAAACTTTAAATTTATGGCGCAGGATGCCGCCCCGTCACAATAGAAGCCAGTTCCTCCGGTGTCTGGATACGACCGTGTGTCAGCCAATAGGAAAAAAGACTCCATAAACCACCGAGGATATAGGCGAGGTTGCACTCGGCCTCGTTTGGGATAGAGGAAGCCGGAGCCGTATAGGACAAGGGAACCAGACATTTGAGGTAACAGGTAAAGACAAGGTCGCCAAAGTCGTTTCGCATAAATGCCTGAATATAATCCAGATACGGTTCCAGATAGAGGAAAAAAGACTTGATAAAGTTGTAAAGATCACCATTCCCTAAAGGCCTGATGAGGGTGTTAGCCAGAGAACCCATAAGCTGCAAAACATAGTATTCAATCACATCTTCTTTTCGGTCAAAATGGCGGTAAAAAGTTCGCCTTGCTATTTTTGCCCGGTCACAAATCTCTGTGACCGTGATATCCGAAATATCTTTTTCCAGTGTTAAATCCAAAAAAGCCTGAATGATAAATTCCTGATATAGTTTTGTTGATGGATGTTTTTCACCTTTTTTCATAATTGCATAGTGTCACACCTGTTTGTTTACTGTGCCACTTTCCTTTCAAATATTGCAGAAATTCAATGAATACTGTAATATTTATTATGTCACAAATGAAAAGAAATGTAAATATGAATTGGTGATTGCAAAGCCTGTTCAACGAAAAGAGGAGAAAGATTTTATGAGGAAACATTATTTGGATAATATCCGCTGGTTTATTATTTTGCTGGTACTGGTCGATCATACCGTGTGTATTTTCAGTGCCTGCAAATCCCCGATGAGCTATAATACAAATGGAATTGAAGCCCTGGATAGTATTGGTTATCTGATTTATCCATGGTTTATGCCATGCCTGTTCGTGGTGGCAGGAATGAGTGCCCGCTATGCGATTGCGAAATATGCAGGGAAAAACAGTGCTGACACAGATTTTATTATTGGGAAAGACATTCGAAAACGTTTTATAAAAGAGCGGAGAAGAAAACTGCTCATTCCTTTTTTGGCATATCTGGTTCTGATTGGCCCCTTTGCAGCAGAGTTGTCATTTAGGACAACAAATGCTGAGGAGACATTTGCAGCATTGCCAAAGGCAGTCATTTTTCTGATTCGTATTGTAAATGGAATGGGTCCGGCATGGTTTTTGATTCAACTATTTCTGATTTCCTGGATATTCCTGCTGTTTTTAAAGCTGGATAAGAATCAAAAGCTTCTGCAGTGGGGAGAGAGAGTAAATATCTGGGGGTTATTGCTTTTGTATATTCCGGTATTTCTGGCAGCACAGGTGCTGTATGTGGCGTATACGTTTCGGAATGCACTTTATTTGTTGCTGTTTTTGATGGGGTATTATATATTCTCACATGACAAGGTGCAGGAAATCTGCAAAAAATATGCATTCCTGTTTTTGGGCGCAGGGCTTCTTTCCGGAGTGGCACAGATGCTTCTTTACTGGGGAAAGGCATATCAGTACATTGTAAATGAGCCGTTGGTTATGTTGTTTACGTGGTTTATGATATTGGCGTTGCTTGGGATTTTTGGCAGATTTTTTGATAAAACAAATGAAATTACAGAATATTTTACGGAGAACAGCTTCGGAATTTATCTGTTCCATTATGTACCGATTGTATATATTGCATATTTTCTGGATACCAGATGCAAACTGCCGGATATCTTCAATTATCTGTTTACTTTCGCGGGGGCGTTTCTTGCGGCTGTGGTTTTGACGGAGCTTATAAAAAGGATTCCCTGGCTTAATACATTATTTGGATTAAAGAAGAAAGCGAAGATGAACGAATAGATTTTTGAGGAATGAATTCCATAAATCTGGACTGGTTGTTAAAGAAATAGGATATGACTTTTGTCATATCCTATTTTGTGTCTTTTTTCACTACCTCGAAGTTAAAAATATTGTTATGATAAATGCAGAAACAAAAGAAGCATTGAAAAAACAGAGAGGATAGAAAAATGGAAGAAGTTATATTAAAAACAGGAAATCTGACAAAAAAGTACGGTAGCCAGACAGTGGTAGACGGACTGAATATTGAAATAAAAAGGGGTGAGATTTTTGGACTTTTAGGTCCAAATGGAGCAGGAAAGAGTACAACGATGAATATGCTCTGCTCCATTACAAGACCAACGGCAGGAACAATAGAATTGTTTGGAAAAAATTCTGAAAAACATAAAAAAGAAGTGATTCGTAGAATCGGATATATCCCACAGGAGCTTGCGATACACGGAAAATTGAAAGCATGGGAAAATGTAGAGCTGTTTACTTCCCTGTATGGAATTAAGGGTGAAAATTTAAGGCGGGCAGTGGAAGAATCTCTGGAGTATGTTGGATTATCTGAACGGCGGAATGAATTTGCAAAGAATTTTTCCGGCGGAATGAAGCGAAGGTTAAATATTGCGTGTGCCATTGGACATCAGCCGGAACTTCTCATTTTTGATGAGCCTACGGTAGGAATCGATCCCCAGTCTCGAAATTTTATTTTGGAAAAGATTAAGGAGTCAAATAAAAACGGAGCAACCGTTATATATACCAGTCATTATATGGAGGAAGTAGAGGCAATCTGTACCAGAATTGCGATTATGGACAATGGGAAAATGATAGCCTGTGGAACCAGTAAAGAGTTAAAGCAGATGGTGGCAGGCGAAAGTGAGGATATTACCTTAGAAGAAGTATTCCTTACCCTGACAGGGAAAAAACTGCGGGATTATGCGGAATAAGCGGGAGGTACAGGATGATAAGATATTTGATAAAAAACAATTTTAAGCTGATGCTTCGAAACAAAGCAATTCTCGCGGCAATGCTGATCGGACCTATCCTTGTAATAGCTATGTTATCCAGTGCTTTTGAGGATATGATGGCATCCTATGAAAGTACAGAGGAATTTAAGACTGGTTATCGCATCAGTGAAGACAGTATTTTTTCCGGGAATATGGAAGAAATAAAGAGAGCGGGCAAAGAAGCAGGAATTGTTTTCGAAAATTATCCGGATGGAGATCCAAAGGCAATAATGGAGCAGAATGATCTTGCAGGATTTCTTGTTATCGAGGGTGAGACGTATACTGTATACGAAAGTGCTGATTATGAGACACAGGGAAAAATATTGGAATATTTCATGGGACAGGTAGAAAAACAGGTATCCGGCCAGATACGAAACAGTATGTTTCCGAAAGAAGAAAAGGAGATAACCCTTCCGGTACAAAAACTGGAGTTTATGCCGGCAGTTGATTCCAAGGATTACTATGGAATCATTGAAGTGGTGTATTTTATCTGGTGCGGAGTAGTGAGTGTGGCAGGAGTTTTAAACAGTGAAAAAAGAAATGGAATCAGTCAGAGATTTCAGATTTCCGGCATGTCGGAAATGGGACTGTATCTGGCAAGATGGGTTCCGGCGGTTCTTACCACTGTGTGCGAGACTGTGGTAACGGTTCTTCTTACAGTTGCTTTATTCGGAATTTCCTGGGGAAATAATCCCCTTACAATTCTTGTATTACTTGTTACAACTATGGGAGCCATGGCGGTTGGGTTGCTTTTATACAGTGTTTTTCAGAATCTGGCAGTAACGATTGTTGCCTTATTTACACTGGTTTGGTTTATGGGATTTTTCGGGGGAAGCTTTGAAACTTATATGTTTTCTACGGTTTCGGATTCGTTAAAGAACTTGTCTCCAATTTATCACGTCAACCGGGTACTGGTGGAATATTCCTGTATGGGAAAAAGTGATTATACCGTAAGCAGTATTTTGTATATGGTGGCAATCACTGTTGTATGTACGGCATTGACGATATTTATCAACACTATAAGAAAGAGAGGGAAAGCATGAGTCATTTTGGGGAAATGTTAAAGATAAATATGAAGTTGTTATTAAGGAATAAAGGATTTTTGTTTTTTCTCTTTATTACGCCGATTATATCTGTCATTATTATGGGGCTTCATGTAGATTCATCCTTTTATGCTGAAAAAGAAGATGGAGCCATAAGAGAACTTACAGGAGCAAATGAAAAGGTGGTCTATTTAAACGACTGGGGTGATTATTCCATCAAAGTATACGATGCAGCAGATTCAAGACTCTCCGAATATGTACTGCAACAGCTTTCAAATAATGGAATGTTTTCTGTATACAGGAAGGATGCAGGGAATATGACGGAGACGGAAGTTCAAAAGCAGGCAGAACATGATGCCATGAATGACCGGATAGGTACGATTTTGTATTTAAAACCGGATTTTGATAAAAATGTCATGAGCGGGAGCTGGAAGGATGCTTTTCTCTTTTACGAGGTATCAGAAGATGAGCGATGGGAATATCTGGAGGATGTTTTTGCTGATGAGCTTATGGCTATCCATCAGGTAGCACAGGGAACCGCCGGGGACGAAAAACAGATAATATCTGTACTCACAGACATAGATGATAATTTGCCGGCGAAAGAAGTGGTCTCGCTTGATGGAAAGGATACCATTTCCTTGAGTTCGGAACAGAATACGAAGAAGAATCTTGCAGGTTATGCCTATGCGATTATTACACTTGGATTTTTGTTTTGCGGTGTATGCGTTGCTTACACAGTGATTGAAGAACGCGAGAATAAAGTGTATACTAGAATCATGCTTTCCAGTACAGGACGTATGGAATACCTGTTGTCCAAGCTTGCAGTGTCTCTTATCATTTCCGTCTTACAAACAGGGGTGATGGCAGTGTGCATGTTTGTGGCAAAGGATATGGATTTTGGCATTGCAAAGCCAGCTTTCCTGCTTCTTATTTTTTTACTGGGACTGATATTCAATGTGTTAAGTCTCACCGTAGGAATTATTATCGGTGATGTAATGGGAGCAAATTATGCGGTATTTGCAGTTTGGGTGGTATCTGCATTGTTGGCTGGGTTATATTTCCCGCTTGAAGGATCTTCTAAAGTAATAAAAGGGATTTCCTATCTTATGCCTCAGCGCTGGTTCTTAAAAGGGACGGAAATGCTGATGGTGGGTGATTCTTCCGCTTATCCTATGGTGGGCTGTATTACACTTGCCTATATCATCATAATTCTTTGTGTAGGCGCAGTGGGATTAAAAATGAAAGAGAGCGAAGCATGACAGATCAGATTCGGAAAAATTATTTTCTGGCAGTGAAAACAATGTTGATTCTGACAAGTGAAATATATTTGCTGTTGATACAGTTTGAACAGGCAGGGGCATCTAGCGGGATGTTCCTGCTTCTGGCGTTGTTTTTGGGACTTTTTATTGGGGAGTCGTTGGCAAAGGGAAATTGGCGGTATCTGTTCCTTTTTTTATCAGTGACAGAGCTGACAGTAGTAAGTGTCAGATATGGAAATTCATTTTTGTTGCTTTGGATTTTGCTTGGATATGAAATCATTTCTTACCTGAGAACCTGCTTTCGGAGCAAGGGGAGCGCTTTTGTGTATGGACTGCCGCTGCTTTTCGCATTGCTTTCTGGGAGGGAAGATTACCTTTTGCAGGGATCGGTTGCGTTGTTTACCGGGATTATTTACATACAACATGATTTTATTGTTGTGTCTTATCAAAAGCAAATCATGGAGCATACATTGTCAGAAGAACATCTGAAAAAAAATTTGAACCGCAAGGAGTATGCATTACGGGAGGAATTAAAGCGGGGGCTTTTAGTAGCAGAAAATCAAGTGCTTGAAGAAAGGGCGAGGCTGTCGCAGACGCTTCATGACAAGCTTGGACATAGTATCAATGGTTCAGTGTATCAGTTGGAGGCGGTCAAGGTACTGCTGGAAAAAGAACCGGAAACCAGCAGAAAGATGATTCAGGCAGTGATTGACCAGTTGCGGACTGGAATGGATGAAATACGGGGTATTTTACGCCGAGAGCGCCCGGAGAAATACAAACTGGCAATGTTACAGTTACAGCGTTTGTGTGAGGAATGTAAAGATATGGATATAGATGCCCACTTAAGTACAGAGGGAGATCTGGCAGGAGTTCCGGAAAAATACCTGGAAATTATATTGGATAATGCCTTTGAAGCGGTGTCTAATGCTTTAAAATATGCTCATTGTACGAAAATAGAGATAAAACTTGTGGTGATGAACCAGATGCTGCGGTGCAGTATATCGGATAATGGCATCGGCTGCGATGAACTTACAGATGGTATGGGGATTGCAGGAATGCGACAGAGGATACGCAGTGTGAATGGAATTTTGGATTTTTCCACGGAAGCAGGTTTTACCATTAATATGCTGCTGCCGATGAAAAAATAAACAAGGAGAAGGAACATGGAAAAGATAAAAGTGATTATTGCGGATGACAGTGATTTCGTGCGGGATGGGATGCGGATTATCTTAAGTGTAGACGAAGAGTTTGAGGTACTCGGATGTGCCGCAAATGGAAAAGAAGCTATTGCACTTGGGGAAAAAACGCCTCCGGATGTCTTCTTGATGGATATCCAGATGCCCCAGATGGATGGAATTGAAGCAACAAAATACATTGTGGAACATGAACTTGGAAAAGTCCTGATTCTTACAACCTTTGATGATTACAATCTGCTGCAGCAGGCATTGAAAAACGGTGCAAAAGGCTATCTCGTGAAAAACCATACGCCGGAGCATTTAAAACAGATGATAAAGTCAGTTTATTACGGTACTGCGGTCGTAGAAGAAGGCTTTTTAGAAAACCTGGCACAGGAGGCAGATCGGCAGACCACCGGTTTTAGCGAAGAGGGCTATACTGCGCGGGAATTGGATATTATCCGGGCAGTGGCGGACGGGCTTTCCAATAAGGAAATTGCCAATAAACTGTTTTTGAGCGAGGGAACGGTAAAAAATTATATTACAGCTATTCTGGCAAAGGAGAATCTGTCTCACCGCACGGCATTGGCGGTTTATTATCTGACCGGGAAGAAAGGATAAAAAAGGATGATTGCAAATGAAGTAGTAAATCGTGCAATTGCATATATCTTAGAGCATGCTGGTGAAGTCACGGTAGATGAAGTCGCAGAATACTGTCACTTCTCAAAATTTTATTTTAGCCGTCTATTTAAGGCGGAAACCGGGGAAAGTGTCTATGCTTTTATCAAACGTGTAAAAATGGATCAGAGTGCCTTTCGGTTGAAGATTGACAAGGAGAGAAGTATTACAGATATTGGTCTGGATTATGGATACAGTCCCTCTAATTACAGTTCAGCGTTTCGGCAGCGTTATCAATTATCACCTTCTGATTTCCGAAAAGAAAGTTACAGACGGGCTGTAGAGCATCCGCTTTTTTACCAGGCAAAAAAAGAACTGGAAACCTTTGAAGAATGTGACAGGAAAATTACAATCGAGAATCTTCCAGACTATCCGGTGATTTATGAAAGACGGATTGGGAATTATGGTGATTTGGGTCAGGATTGGGATGCATTTTTGGACAAGTATAAAGATTATGTTACCGAGGAGTCACTGTTATTGGAGTTGACCTTTGATGATCCTTCGATTACGGATGTGGACAAGTGTCTTTATGAAATCTGTATTCAGGTGGATGAGGATTGCCCTCTGGAGAATACACGCATCATACCGGGTGGAAAGTACGCAGTATATCATTTTGAAGGGTATACAAAAGAGATTTATGCGGCTTATCAGGGGATTTTTAATAGCTGGCTACCGAGGAGCGGATATAAGATAGATGAGAGATATAGTTTTGAGATATACCGGAATGTAGACTGCGATTCCATGTGTATGAAAATAGATTTTTGCATTCCGATAAAATAGAGCAAGAATTCAGAAGTTTATATAAAATGACCTCCTTATAATGAACAATGCCACTGGGAAATTGTTACGATAAGGAGGATTTTTTATGGATTTGGAACAAATTAAAGAACACAGAGTAGGGGTATTGCTGCAATTCGCAATTCCCTCGATTATTGCTATGGTGCTTACTTCATTGATTACATTTGCAGATGGTTTTTTCATTGGAAATTATGTGGGAAAGGAGGGGATGGCAGCGGTCAATCTGGGATTACCGATTGTATATCTGTATCTGGCACTGGGGCTGATGCTTGCAGTCGGAAGTGTGGCGATTGCAGGAATGGCGATGGGAGCAGGAAACATCAAATACTGTAATGAAGTCTTTAACCAGACGATTGCAACGACAGTTGTGATATCCGGGCTTGTCAGTATGGTAGTGTTTCTATGTTTTGAGCCGATGCTTTTCGTTTTGCATGCAGAGGGAGAGGTTTCTGTTTATTTCCGGGAATACTATCGCATCATGCTTCTGGAATTGCCAGTTATGGTGGTAAATTCCGCATTTGGAATGTTCATTCGGGGAGAAGGCAATCCGCAGTTTTATATGAAAGTGAATATATGGAATGTTTTACTCAATATTTTGTTGGACTATCTGTTTGCAGGGTGTTTTCACCTCGGTGTGACAGGAATCGCCATGGCATCCCTCATTTCAGCATTGGTTACACTTCTTTGCATTATTTTCTATTTTACAAAGAAATCAAAGATTTACCGATTCGGGAGATTTACTTTTGACAAAGAAGTTTTAAAAAGTACGATATTAAACGGAAGCTCTGAATTCATTGGCGAAATATCTATGAGTATTTCCATGTTTTCCTACAATTTTGTAATTATGCGTTATGCAGGGGTGGATGGAATGACCGCTTTTACGCTAATTGGGTATATATCGTATCTATTCAGTATGGTTGTCATCGGCTTTGGGCAGGGAGCAAGCCCTCTTATCAGTTTCAGCTTCGGTGCGAAGGAAAAAGGACTGGCGAGGGAGATTCGAAAGACAACAAATATGTTCGTCTTTGTCATTGGCGTACTGGTAATATTGTTTATGCTTACAGGAGCAGGTTGGTATAGCAATCTCTTTGTAAAAAGTGACGCGGTAAAAGAACTGGTGCAATCCGGGATGAAAATTTATATCATTTCATTTCTTTTTTCCGGGATTAATGCAATTACATCTTTTTATTTTACATCCATTGGGAAAGCAAAGGAATCTGCAATCATTTCTTCATCCAGAGGATTGGTACTTTTATTGGTCTGCATCTTTGTCCTGCCGCTGTGGTTCGGAATGAATGGTATCTGGCTGGCAGCGCCGGTGACGGAGGGAGTCACATTTTTGCTCAGTATGTTTTTTATTTATGGGAAAAAAGAGAATTGTCTTGTGCTTAAGGAGGAATAAAAGCTATGTCACATCAGAATGAAATTATCATAAAGGGTCTTACCCAGAATAATTTAAAGAATGTTTCATTGTCCATTCCAAAGGGGAAAATTGTGGTATTTACCGGAGTATCCGGCTCCGGTAAATCCAGCATTGTATTTGACACGATTGCGGCAGAAAGCCAGAGACAGATGAATGAAACATATCCATCGTTTGTAAGAGGGCGGTTGCCGAAATATGAAAAACCTCATGTGGAACGGATTGAAAACCTATCGCCGTCTGTTTTGATTGATCAGAGCAGACTGGGAGGGAATGCCCGTTCTACGGTGGGAACGATTACGGATTTGTATGCATCCTTCCGGGTATTATTTTCCAGAATCGGTCAGCCCTTCGTTGGTACGGCATCCTGCTTTTCCTTTAACGATCCAAAAGGAATGTGTCCGCATTGCTCCGGGATGGGAAAGGTGATGGAGGTGGATGTGGAATCGCTTTTTGATCCGGAAGCTACCTGGGAGGATGGCATGGTAAATTATGGAATGTTTCAGCAGGGGAGCTGGTATTGGAAGGTGTACAAACAAAGCGGGTTATTCGATACCAAAAAGAAATGGAAGGATTTTACGGAGAAGGAACGGAATCTATTGCTGTATGGTGCATATGAAAAGAATGGAAAGATTCTGGATAAGCATATGGAAGGCATTTACAATCACATTTCAAGACTTTTGCTGAAACGTGATCTGTCAGATAAAAGCGATACGATAAAAAACAGGGCAAATGAATTGATTAAACAGTGTGAATGTCCCGTTTGTCATGGTAAAAGACTAAATGATGCGGTACTCAATTGTCGCATCAATGGTTATAACATAGCGGAAATGGGGGATATGGAATTTGTAAAACTGCGTGAGGTTTTAGACGGAATAAATGATGCAAGAGCGGTAACGATTATCGAAAATATCGAGAATACACTGACTAGAATGATAGATATTGGATTGCCGTATTTAAGCATGAATCGGGAAGCAACTTCTCTTTCCGGAGGAGAGGCACAGCGCTTAAAGCTGGTGCGCCACATGGGAAGTGCTTTAACGGGGATGATATATATTTTTGATGAGCCGAGCACAGGTATGCATCCAAGAGATGTCTACCGTATGACAGAATTGCTAAAAAGTCTTAGAGACAAAGGAAATACGGTACTGGTGGTAGAACATGATAAGGATGTAATCTCTATTGCAGATGAGATTATAGACGTAGGGCCAAAAGCGGGACGGGACGGTGGTCAAATCTTATTTCAGGGAAGCTATGAGAAGCTGCTTTCGACTGATACATTAACAGGAATGGCACTTCAAAAGAAAATTCCGCTTAAAGAAAAGGTGCGTAAGCCGAAAGCGTTTTTGCCGATTTGCAATGCAAGTTTACATAACTTAAAAAATGTGTCGATAGATATTCCGATTAATGTCTTAACGGTCGTAACAGGGGTAGCCGGTTCCGGAAAAAGTACGCTGATTCGTGATGTGTTTGCAAACAAATATGCAGATTGCGTGGTATTGGTAGACCAGTCTCCGATTACAGCGACCGGACGTTCAACGGCAGCGACATATCTTGGATTTTTTGATGAAATAAGGAAACTACTGGCAAGAGAAAACGGAGTGGATGCTGCACTTTTTTCTTTTAACAGCAAGGGCGCCTGCCCATCTTGTAAGGGAAAAGGTGTTGTGGTGACAGAACTGGTTTTTATGGACCCGGTGGTGACGGTTTGTGAAGAATGTGAAGGAAAACGCTATAATAAAGAAGCGTTGTCCTATCGCTATCAAGGTAAAAATATTGTGGATATATTAAATATGTCGGCAGAAGAAGCAGGTGAATTTTTTGAAGGAAGCGGGAATGCGAAAATAAAAAAACAAATAAATGCACTAAAAGAAGTGGGGTTATCCTATCTTTCCCTGGGGCAGCCCCTGTCTACGCTTTCCGGTGGTGAAAGACAGCGTCTGAAGCTTGCAAAAGATTTGAATAAAAAGGGTAATATCTATGTGTTGGATGAGCCGACCACAGGGCTTCATGCTTCGGACGTGGGAAAAGTCATGAAACTGTTTGACGGACTGGTGCAGAAAGGGAATACGGTTATTATCATTGAGCACAATCTGGATGTGATGAAGCAGGCGGACTATATCATCGATATTGGACCGGACGGAGGTTCGGATGGCGGTGAAGTGGTATTTGTCGGAACACCACAAGAGATGGTTGATACTTCAGATACAATAACTGCGCAATATCTGCGAAAAGACCTGTAAAATGCAACTTGTCCCATAAAAATGCAGCTTACCTGTCATTCTATATTCAGAAAAAATCCTTTGTGTTAAAGTGACAATATCATAAACACGGAGGAAAAGAAAATGGGAATGTTATTATTTGGAGTGGTATTGTGTGTAGAGATGGGATTTGTAATCTGGGCTTTTGTGGCTAAAAGGGCGCATATGGCAGAAAAGGAGGTAGTACGTATCGGCTGCTTCCTTCTTGCCATTGTGCTGCTTGCATCAGGAGTATTGCAGGGGACGGCTCGTTATGGTATGTTGATAACAGTGCTTGGGATACAAATTGTTCTCGGAGGAATCCATCTTTATCGAAACAGAAAAAAAGAAGAACAGCCGCTAAAAAGTGGTAGAGTGGTTGCGGTAATGATAGAAAATATTCTGCTTTATGGATTTGCACTGATTCCGGCTTTCTTGTTTCCGCAGTATACAGAGCCAGAAGTGACAGGTAATCATGAGGTAGCAACAAAAGAATATACCTGGGTGGATACAAGTCGTGTGGAGACTTACACAGATACCGGGGAAAATCGTGAGCTTACCGTAAAGTTCTGGTATCCAAAGGATGAGGGAGCATATCCGTTGATTATATTTTCGCATGGAGCAATGGGCGTGATTGACAGCAACACTTCTACTTGCATGGAACTGGCGTCAAACGGCTATGTGGTGGCGAGTATTGGACATACTTATCAGGCGATGTATGTAAAGAATACCGACGGAAAGGTATTTGTTGCAAGTCAGGATTTTATCAATCAGGTTTATGAAGGAAACGGAACCGATGACCCGGAAATGGAGAAGATTATATACGAAAATAGTCAGAAATGGATGGAAATTCGGACAGCGGATGAAAATTTTGTTTTAGATACGATTTTGCAGGAGACAGAGACTGGAGCAGAAGAACCGTTTATCCGTATTGACTCCGAAAAAATCGGACTTTTTGGACATTCCTTGGGAGGGGCAACGTCTGTAGCGGTAGGAAGACAGCGTCAGGATATTGATGCAGTAATTGATTTAGAGGGAACGATGCTGGGAGAATATGTAGGATTTGAAAATGGTACGGAAGTGTTTGATGATAAGCCGTATCCGGTTCCGCTTTTGGATGTAAATTCTGCTGAAGTTGATGCAGAAGCAAAGAAAATGACCGGAAATGGTTATGTAAATTTTTATGTGGGCGCTTATGCGAAAGACTATCATTATGAAATTATCGAAGGTGCAGGGCATTTAAATTTTACGGATCTTCCGCTGGTATCACCCTTTTTGGCGAAGCAGTTAGGAACAGCCGAACATGCGGGAATGGGTGATGTGGATGCCAAAGCATGCATTGAGCAAATAAACAGTATGGTTTTAGATTTTTTTGATGATTACTTAAAAGAGTAAGGGGGATTTTGTGAAGGTCAATATCCGGCGTATTGCCAAAAAGGAAGAAGAACAGGTGACGATCGAATGTGTGGAGATAACACCGGAAATAAAGGATATTTATTCCTATGTTCTGACAAAAGGCAAAGAACTTTCCGGTGTGGAGAACGGGCGCATCTGCCGTTTCCGCCTGGAGGATGTATGTTATTTTGAAGCATTGGATGAAAAAGTTTTTGCTTATACGAAAAGTCATGTGTATGAGCAGAAAATCCGGCTGTACGAGGCAGAGGAAGCTTACCGGGAGCACCATTTTGTCCGGTGCTCCAAATCCATGGTTTTAAATCTGATGCAGCTTGACGGTATTAGTCCGGCATTAAACGGACGTTTTTTTGCGCATATGAAAAATGGTGAGAAGATCATAATTTCCAGACAGTATGTGCCGAAATTGAAGCAGATTGTGATGGGAGGCGAGTAGAGGATGAAAAGCAGGCATTTTGGGAAAGAAATCTGGATTGAATTTGTAACGGCATTTTTAATTTGTACAGCAGGTATCTGTATGCTAGAGGGTATTATGGGAATGATGTTTTTTCCGGAGGAAAGGTTTGGATATGAAGCTTTCTTTTCGCCACCGTTGTTTGCATTCTTTTCCGTCGGGTTTGGTTTAGTTACCCGTTCCAGAAAAGAACTCAGTATAAGGCAGGTCATCGCACGTCATATTCTGCATCTGGCTTTGATAGAGGCTTTTGTGTTCGGGGTCAATTATTTAAGCGGTGTGTTGTTTAGCTGGAAAATTGGAATAGCTCTTGCCCTGGCGATTGCAATCATTTTTGCTATGGTCTATACGGTTATGTATATGAATGACCGGAAAAGTGCAGCTTTGTTTAACGAAAAATTAAAGCAGTATCAGGAAGATGCTGCAAATCGAGAGGGATAAAACGGTTAAAAACGCACTTTTTTCCAGTTTTCGATTGCAGCTAAACGTTCTTTTGCTTCTGACTCTGCTCCCTGCGTAGTAGGGCGATAGTATTTTTTGCCCTGGAGAGAGTCTGGCAGGCAGGTCATATGTGTCAGTTTTTCTTCGGTGTCGTGAGCATATTCATAACCTTCTCCGTAGTGGAGATCTTTCATGAGTTTGGTGGGCGCATTGCGCAGATGCAGGGGAACGGGTTCGGCAAGCATTTCTCTGGCATCGTTTTTGCATTCTTCATATGCCATGTAAAGAGCGTTTGACTTTGGAGCCAGGGAGAGATAGGTCACAGCGTGGGTTAAGTTTACATTACACTCAGGCATTCCGATAAAATGACATGCCTGATAGACAGATACGGTAAGGGGAAGTGCCTGACTGTCAGCCATTCCTACATCCTCGCTGGCAAAGCGGATTAAGCGTCTTGCAATATAGAGCGGGTCCTCACCGGCTTCTAACATTCGGGAAAGCCAGTAAATTGCAGCGTCCGGGTCACTGTTGCGCATGGATTTGTGGAGTGCCGAAATCAGATTATAATGTTCCTCTCCGTTTTTATCGTAGAGTAGAGACTTTTTGTTGGTACACTGCTCTAAAGTCTCTTTGGTTACTTTAATGCCTTCGGCACTGATTTCTCCGTTGGTAATAGCCATTTCCAATGTGTTGAGTGCGGTTCTTGCATCTCCGTTTGCAAATACGGCGATGGTACGAAGCAGGTCATTCGAGATGATGATTTTCATTTTTCCAAAGCCCTTAGGGTTTTGAAGCGCATGGGATAATAAATCAACAAGGTTGTCAGTGGTAAGTTCCTGTAAGACAAATACACGGCAACGGGAGAGGAGAGCGGCATTAATCTCAAAGGAAGGATTTTCTGTTGTAGCGCCGATTAAAATGATGCTTCCTTTTTCTACAAAAGGGAGAAAGGCATCTTGCTGGGCTTTATTGAACCGGTGGATTTCGTCTACGAAAAGGACTGTTTTCATTCCCATAAAGCGGTCATTCTCGGCGCGGGCCATGACCTCTTTAATTTCCTTGATGCCACTGGTAACGGCACTGAAATTGATAAAAGAGGCATGGGTCTTATTTGCAATGATATTTGCAAGTGTTGTTTTTCCTACACCTGGGGGGCCCCAGAAAATCATGGACGTAATGCGGTCGTGGTCAATCATCTGCCGAAGCAGTCTGCCTTTGCCGAGCAGATGTTCCTGTCCGATAAAATCATCTAAAGTATCTGGTCTTAAGCGGCTTGCGAGAGGCGCTGTCAAATCCCGGTCATCAAAAAGGGAAAGTTGTTCCATTGTATCACCCATCCTTAAACAGACAAACATATGTTCTGCGATGGATTATAGCACAGGAAGAAGTTAGTGTAAAGAAGTTTTTCAGAAATCGCACAAATAAAATAATAATACGTAGTTGTCAGATATTTGCATAAAAAAAATGGAGTTGCCACGAATTGTTGCGTATGATAAAATTATAAAAAAACAGATGCAGTATTTCCAATAAAGAAAAAGCAGAGGGAAGGAAATAGGCAAAAAATGAAAGAAATTGTATTTGCGGGGTACAGTATTGCACTTATTATCAGCGCGGTCTGCATTATCTTGGTCTGTATGCAGAAGGCAAGCAAAGATCAAAAGATGATGCAGATAGTTTCTTTTTTGATCGGTCTTTTAATTTTGGGGCATTGGTTTCGCATACAGGCATGTTCCATAGAAGGATTGGTGCTTGCACAAAAACTGATTTATCTTGCGGGCTGCCATTTGTGGTATTTTATGCTGCTTTTTATCTCAGACTATTGTAGTATCCATATTGCGGCATGGGCAAGAAAAACCATGGTCGTATTTAATTGTTTCATGACAGTGGTGGCACTCACATTTGACAGGCATGCTTTGCTTTATTCATCCTATCATATGGAGACGCATCAGGGACTGCCGATTATGGTCAAAGAGTATGGTCCGCTACATACGGTTTTTTGTATGTCAATGATATTTTACAGTACACTTATGGCAGTGATTGCTTTACGGAATATCTGCGGGCATGGTCGGAAAAGAGGAAAACAAACCTTCGGCATTCTCTTAGTTGTTCTTTTGCCGCTGGCGGCGTATTTTATAGACAGGGTATGTAAACTGTCTTTTGAATTGGCACCGCTTGGGGCAGCCGCAGGAGAACTGGTTATGCTGTATTTAATGTATGTGGTGAAATTGTATGATGTTAACGATATTGCCAGGGACTTTGCAGTAGAGTCACAGGAAGATGCACTGGTGGTGTTAGACGGAAAATATCGCTACAAAGGAAGTAATCAACTGGCGAAGCAGCTATTTCCTGAATTACGGGATGCCATACTGGATAAAAGCATTGAGCAGATTTCTGACAAACTGTGGGAAACAGTAAACGATGAAAAGCAGGATGTCACTTTGGGGGAAAGGATATATGAGCTCCATATCAGAGAACTGGACCATCGGGTCGGGGAAAGGGGAATCGTATTATGCTTTTCCGATGTGACTTCGCACAGACAGCATTTGGAACTTCTTCAAAATTATCAGAAGAACCTGGAACTGGAAGTGGATCGAAAGACAGTGGATCTGCAAAAGGCGCAGGAAAGACTGGAGCAGTCTTTGTTACAGACAATTCGTGCCTTAAGCAGCACGGTAGAGGCAAAGGATCGTTATACTAATGGGCATTCCAAGCGGGTTGCAGAGTATGCGAGGGAAATAGCAAGACGCATGGGAAAGAGTGAACAGGAGCAGACCGAGATTTATTATGCAGGTTTACTTCACGATGTGGGAAAAATTCGTGTTTCGGATGCAATTATCAATAAAAAGGGAAAACTGACAGATGATGAGCTTGCCAGTGTGAAACTACATCCGGTCGTAGGATATCATATTCTCCGTGGAATCAGTGATATGCATGATATTGCGAGTGGCGCGAGATGGCATCATGAACGGTATGATGGAAATGGATATCCGGACGGGCTGGCGGGAGAAAATATTCCACAGATTGCCAGGATTATCGGTGTGGTAGATGCATATGATGCTATGACTTCCAATCGAAGTTACCGTCACCTGCTGCCGCAGGAAGTTGTGCGTAGTGAATTCGAAGAAGGCATGGGGAAGCAATTTGATCCTGGTGTTACGAAAATAATGCTTGAAATGATTGATGAAGATACGGCATATACCATGAAACAGGATACATCAATACAAAAAAATATATTGATTATTGATGACGATGAGATATATCTGGAATTGGCTGAAAACACATTGCAGAAAGAAATGCAGTATAGACTTTACAAAGCACATTCCGGCAGAGAAGGAATGGATATTTTTCTGGAACAGGATATCGATTTGGTTTTATTGGATATTGAAATGCCCGGTATTGATGGCATTGAAGCATTAAAGTGGATTCGTTCCTGCCAGGATGTTCCGGTGATATTTATGACAGATGATAAGGGACTGGGAATGATTGAAAAAGCAAATGAACTAGGAGCAAGTGACTATCTGGCAAAGCCGTTTTTACCGCAGGCACTTTTGGAAATTGTGCACAATGTTTTGCAGCAGATAGAGATGACATAAAAAATAAGGTATTTTTTTTCGGAAAAAATCAAAAAGTAAGAAGGAAGGAAAAGAAACGCTGACAGGAGGATGAAAAATGACAGTTGCACAAATTCTGGCACTCATAATTTTTGTGGCAATGTTTGCATTGATTGTGTCTGACCGGATTGAACGAGAATACGTTTCATTGGGATGTGGAGTTTTAACTTTGATTTTTGTTTTTGGCGTATGTATGCACAGCATGGACGCGGTTATGAAGACATTGAATCTTCGCAGCATATTTACGCAGGAGTTCTGGTATGCGGCAGGAGCGGAAGAAGAATCTGCCATGGGTATTAACTGGTCTACAATCATTTTTATTGCGGGCATGATGATTATGGTAGAAGGAATGGCAAAAGCCGGATTTTTCCGGTGGCTTTGCATGCGTTTGGCAAAGATGGTACATTATAAGCCTATTCCATTATTTTTGACATTTATGATCATGTCAGCTTTTCTGGCCATGTTTATCGACAGTATCACAGTAATTTTGTTTTTGGCGGCAGTCACGGTGGAATTGGCAAGACTTTTGAAACTTGATCCAATTCCGATGATTATATCTGAGATTTTCTGTGCCAATCTGGGAGGTTCAGCTACAATGTGCGGGGATCCGCCTAATATTATTATTGGAACTTCTTTACGCTATTCTTTTGGAGACTTCCTCAGTAATACGGGAGTTATGGCAGGAATCAGTCTTATTCTTGTGATTTTGTATTTCTTTTTGGTATATCGAAAAGAATTGCTGTTAGAAGAAGCAAAAGCAGTGAACCCGGAGACATTTCCGGAGCCTTCGGAAGCAATAAAAAGTAAAAAGGATTTTATTATCAGCTGTATCATTTTTTTGTGCGCAGTGGTAATGCTGGTCACACATGAACAGACTGGGCTTACGGTAGCTTTTATCGGGACTGTGATAGCCCTTATTACACTGGTTGCCGCCGGACGAAATGCATTGGAACTGATAAAAAAAATTGATTATAGAACATTACTGTTTTTTATTGGGTTATTTATCGTTGTTGGTGGACTGGAACAAACGGGGATTTTAGAGCAGATTGCGGTATTTATCGGAAAAGTGAGCGGAGGAAACCTAAAACTGATGGTAGCTATTATTATTTGGGTTTCCGCGGTGGCGAGCGCATTTGTGGATAATATCCCGTTTGCAGCAACCATGATACCGGTGATTAAAAGCCTTGCGGTAGCTCAGGGTGTAGAACTCAGCACGCTTGCATGGGCATTGTCCATGGGTACGGATATTGGTGGAAGTGCAACGCCAATCGGTGCATCGGCAAACGTAGTCGGCACATCTGTAGCTGCGAAAAGCGGTTATCCAATTAGTTGGGGAAAGTACTGCCGTTCTGCAGTACCAGCGACAATTATTGTAATCATAGTGTCTATGTTATGCATTTTTGTCCGTTACTGTTAGTATAGAGTGGCGAGAAATAGTAAAAAGAAGCAGAAAAGTATTGGAGGGAGCAGTATGGAAAAACAGGTTATTATTGCGATTGGACGGGAATTCGGCAGTGGCGGTCATGCCATTGCCGAACAAATTGCAAAAGACATGGGCTTAAAATTGTATGACAGAAATATATTAGAGGAAATTGCGGAAGAAAAAAGCACAAAGACGGAGGTGCTGGAAAAATATGACGAGAAGCCGCGAAACTATATTCTGACCAGGCGTGTGCGAGGATATTCTAATTCTATGGAAGAAAACCTTGCGGAAATGCAATTTGAATATTTAAAGAAAAAGGCAGATACGGGTGAGTCCTTTGTAATTGTTGGGCGTTGTGCAGAGACAATTCTACATGGCAGGGAAGGACTTATTACGATATTTGTTATTGGTGATCGTGAGGCAAAAATAAAACGTATTGAAAAAAAATATGAGCTATCCAGATCCGAAGCCATATCAAAAATGAACCGCCATGATAAGCATAGAAAAATGTATCATAACAAATATTCCAAATACAAATGGGGTGACTCCAGAAATTATGATCTTTGCATCAATAGCAGCAGACTTGGCGTGGAGGGAACTGCTAAGGCTTTGGAAGTATACATAAAGGATCGTATTGCCTATTCTTTGTCACAGATAGATTGACGTGCAAGCACAGCGGCGAGCAGGTCGCTTAGTGCAACAAGGTCGGCGGAAAGAAGCGTTAATTCGTCTGTAGAGAGGCATTCGGAAAGGGCGCAGGCAAGTGTGGATAAAAAATATAAATTGGAACAGTTTGTCATAGTGTTTTCCTTTCGCGGTATTTAGTTTATAATATGCAAAGAGAAGAAGTTTGGTGAATCGGAGTGACATTCATAAAAAAGAAAAGTGAGGTATGCGGGCGATGAAGGTGACGATTTTGGAACCAAAACCCGATGAAGAAGACGAGATTATTATAAAGTGTGCAAATCTGGATGAGAATTTGCTAGAGTTGATTAGAGATTTAAAGCAGGGAAGCAGCAAATTAAATGTGTACCGAAACAGTGAAATTTTCAGGATTGAACCGGAACAGGTATACTATTTTGAATCCGTGGATCAGAAGGTGTTTGCTTATTGTAGGACGGATGTATTTGAGATAAAAAGCAAACTATATGAATTGGAGGAGGAACTGCCAAAGCAGGATTTTATCCGGGCAGCAAAATCCATAATCTTGAATCTGAACAAAATAAAAAGTCTGACACCCGCCTTTGGCGGAAGGTTTGAAGCATTGTTAAAGAACGGTGAAAAAGTCATTATATCCAGGCAATATGTAAGTGTTTTAAAGAAAAAGCTAGGCTTGTAGAGGAGGAATATCATGGAAAGATGGATAAAAAGGCTACAGTTTATGCTTGGGATATTCGTAAAAATAACGACAGGAGTGATTGTTGTTACTGCGGTTTATATCTCTGTTTTCTGGGGAATAAAGGTGGATGTGAAAGTAGCACTTTTATGGCAGATATTGTGCGTGTCTGCGCTCTGTACGGTGGGTAGTATACTGCTTCCAGCCAGTGAGGAAGAGGCGCAGGAAATTTCCAAAAAAGGTATGCTGATACGGATGATCGTTTATTTCATTTTGGTAAATATAGTAGTGCTCGGCTGTGGTTTTTGTTTTCAGTGGTTTTCCCCTTCCGATTGGAAAATGGTGCTGGGCATGGAGATAAGTATTATCGGTGTTTTTGTTGCCGTGACAGCCGCAAGTTATTTTGATGATTATCGGATTGCAGAAAAGATGAATCGACGTTTAAAAGAACGTGAAAAAAGAGACAGCGAATAGCTGTCTCTTTTTTTAAGAAGGGGAAGTGGTTGAAGCGGAGGCTGCTTCCCCGGCTTTGTTTCCGGAACAGGTAAGGATAACAACAGTGGCAAGAATGCAGAGAAAACCAACAATATCTGCAATCGTGAAGTCTGTATGAAGCCAGAGAAATGAAATCACTGTTGCAGAGACTGGTTCCAATGCACCAATTAGAAGTGCTTTATCCGGTCCGATACTGCTGACACCTTTTAAGAAGCATAAGAATGCACCGATTGTTCCAATCAAAATGATAAGGAGCAAAACAATGACCGCTTTAGAATCTATGGGAACATAGACATGCCATGGTCTTGCCAACAGGCTAAAGACAATACCGCCGAAAAGCATGCCGTAGCCAGTGACGGTCTGACTGCCCCAGACAGCCACGATTCTTTCAGAGAGTGTGGAGTAAAAAACTGTACCTATAGCTGCACCGATTCCCCAGAAAAGCCCGCCCTTGGATAAGACCATTTGGGATGGATTTCCGTGAGTAGCAATCAAAAATACGCCGACAAGAGCCAGAATAATGGAAACGATTTCTTTCAATTCCGGCTTTTTTCCTGTGGTCACACATACAAAAACAGGAACGATGACCACACTTAAGGTCTGCAGGACAGTGGCAGTTCCTGAATTGGACTGCTCGATGGCAGACAGATAGGAATACTGACAGAACAAAAGTCCAAAAATAGAAAACAGGATGAGCTGTATGGTATCCTTTTTATTTTTGAAAATGGAGAATGCCTGTTTTTTCTGCCGAAGCAGGGTAATCAGAAGCAAAACGATTCCAGCGGCGAGCATGCGAATCATTGTAAGCCATGCCGGATTTAAGTTATAGTGCATAAAGAGGTACTGGCTCATAGTACCTGAGAGTCCCCAGCTTATAGCGCCAAAGCTGGCAAAAATCAAACCTCTGGTATAAGTTTTTTGCTGATTCATTTTGACAAATCTCCT
>CAMBKU010000039.1 GCA_945868305.1 uncultured Lachnospiraceae bacterium
AAATATGCTGACAGAAGATCGACTGATTCACACGGAATATTCCGAGGTAATGCAAAAATCCTATATCGATTATGCCATGAGTGTCATTATCTCAAGAGCACTCCCAGATGTAAGGGATGGCTTGAAGCCGGTACAGCGCCGGACACTTTATGATATGTATGAACTTGGCATCCGTTATGACAAACCATACAGGAAATGTGCCCGTATCGTCGGCGATACCATGGGTAAATACCATCCTCATGGTGACAGTTCTATTTACGAGGCGCTGGTCGTTATGGCACAGGATTTTAAAAAGGGAATGGCACTGGTAGATGGGCACGGTAATTTTGGTTCTATCGAGGGTGATGGTGCCGCTGCCATGCGTTACACAGAGGCACGATTGAAAAAGGTGACACAGGATGTTTATCTTTCTGACTTGGATAAAGATGTGGTAAACTTTGTTCCGAATTTTGACGAGACAGAAAAGGAGCCTGAGGTACTGCCGGTCAAGGTGCCGAATATATTAATCAATGGTGCCGAGGGAATTGCCGTTGGTATGGCAACGAACATTCCACCTCACAATTTCGGAGAGGTCATTGACGGTGTGATTGCATATATGAAAAATCCGGATATCAATACGGAGCAGATGATGGAATATATCAAAGGACCGGATTTTCCTACAGGTGGTATCGTTACCAATAAAGATGAACTGCTTTCTATTTATTCCACTGGCATGGGAAAAATTAAAATCCGTGGCAAGGTGGAAGTGGAGAAAGGGAAAGGCGGCAGGGAACGCCTGGTGATTACAGAGATTCCATATACGATGATCGGACTGAATATCGGAAAATTTTTAAATGATGTTTATGCACTTGTAGAATCAAAAAAGACTACGGATATTGTAGATATTTCCAACCAATCCTCAAAAGAGGGGATCCGCATCGTTATTGAGGTGAAAAGAGGAACAGATATTGAAAATCTAAAGAATATGCTCTACAAAAAGACAAAGTTGGAGGATACCTTTGGTGTCAATATGCTTGCAGTGGCAGATGGAAGACCGGAGACTTTGGGAATTGTGCCGCTTATCCGTCATCATGTGGATTTTCAATATGAGCTTGCTACCAGAAAATATAAAACGCTTTTGGCAAAGGAACTGGATAAAAAGGAAATTCAGGAAGGACTCATCAAAGCCTGTGACGTCATCGACTTAATTATTGAAATTCTGCGTGGAAGTAAGAATGTAAAGGATGCAAAAGCATGTCTGACAAGTGGAGATATTACAAATGTCAAATTGAAATCCAAGGAATCGGAAAAGAAGGCACGGCAGCTTCATTTCACGGAACGTCAGGCATCTGCGATTCTCGAAATGCGCCTCTATAAATTAATCGGGTTAGAAATAGAAGCATTGATGAAAGATCATGATACGACCTTAAAAAATATCGCAGAATATGAAGATATTTTGAGCAATCGGGCAACAATGGCAAAGGTTATCATAAAAGAACTTGAGCGTTACAAAAAGGAATATGCTGTGCCAAGAAAGACCAGAGTTGAAAATGCAGCGGAGGCAGTCTTTGAGGAAAAGAAAATTGAGGAGATGGATGTTGTATTTTTGATGGATCGTTTTGGTTATGCGAAGACTATTGATGTGGCGGCTTATGAGCGTAACAAAGAGGCGGCGGATACGGAAAACCGTTATGTTATTCACTGCAAAAATACGGATAAGGTCTGCATTTTTACTAATAAGGGTCAGATGCATCTGTTAAAGGTGCTAGACCTGCCTTACGGAAAGTTCCGGGATAAGGGAACACCAATTGATAATGTGAGCAATTACAACAGCAGCGAGGAAGATCTTATCTATATTACAGGCATGGAAGAATTGAAAAATCAGAAAGTGTTGTTTGGAACAAAAGCAGCCATGCTGAAATTGGTGGATGGGGCTGAATTTGATGTGGCCAAGCGCACCACGGCAGCAACGAAGCTGAATGAGGAGGATGAAGTTTTGTTTGTTCATCCGGTAGAGCAGACAGATCATATTGTCATGCAGTCAGGAAAGGATATGTTCCTTCGGATTGAGGCAGGGACCATACCGGAAAAGAAAAAGGGTGCTGTGGGTGTCCGCGGTATGCGACTGGCCCAAGGAGATACCTTAGAAGCGATTTATCTTTTAAAAGAAGGCGAAAATAAAAGTGTGACGGTAAAAGATAAAGAAGTAGTCTTAAGCCGTCTGCATGTGGCAAACAGAGATACTAAAGGAGTAAAACGATAATGAAGACGATACTTTTTGATTTGGATGGAACCCTGGTGGATTCCGGACCGGGCATTACAAAATGTGCCCAGTATGCATTGGCGCATTTCGGTATTGAGGAACCGGAGCTTTCTAAACTGGAATTTTTTGTGGGACCTCCTCTAAAAAATACGTTTATGGGATATTATGGTTTTTCAGAAGAAAAAGCAGAGCAAGCAGTAGTAAAATACCGTGAGCGCTACCATAAGGTGGGAATCTTTGAGTGTACGCTTTACCCGGATGTTAAAGAGGTTTTGGCATCCTTAAAGGAAAAAGGGGTTGAAATCGCATTGGCATCTTCTAAGCCAGAGATTTCCTGTAGACAGATTTTGGAACATTTTGACATTTTGAAATATTTCGATGAGGTGGTCGGTGCTGAGATGCATGGTCCGCGAAATGAAAAAAAGGATGTTTTAAAAGAAGCGCTGCGTCGTCTCGGTAAAAGTGCAAAAGAATGTCTGCTGGTTGGAGATACCCGCTTTGATGCCATTGGTGCTGGAGAGGTTGGGATGGATTGCATCGGTGTTACTTATGGTTATGGAACAGAAGATGAGTTAAGAGAAGCAGGGGTATCCGTTGTCTTTTCCTCTATGAAAGAGGTGGAATGTTATCTTGAAGAACACTAGCATGAGAAATGTATGGGATGTTCTGTATCCGGTACTCTTGTATCTGGTGGTTTCCGATTGCGTTTATACATTGCTTTCTCTTGCGTTTGGCGAGGGTATGGTCAGTGAAATGGCGTTACAGATTTTTACGGCAGTGATATCTTCGCCTTCTGTTTTCTATATTTATTACAGTGATAAAAGGCAGAGAAAAGCAGCCAGAGAGGAAAAAGATTCAAGGGAGAGCGGAGATAGAAAAGCAGGTACAAAAATTTTACATGTAGTTCTCATTTGTGGTGCGGCGGTGCTTTTATCTGTTTCTTTGAACAATCTGATTTCATTGACTGCGTTAAAGGAACAATCAGAAGCGTATCAGAGGGTGAATGCATCCTTTTTCAGCAGTAATCTGTGGGTAGAACTGCTTGGAACCTCTCTTGTGACACCAGTACTGGAGGAAATGCTATACCGGGGAATTGTGTATGAACGACTAAAACGATATGGGAAAATGAGTTTTGCTGTCTGCATGTCTGCGTTCGTTTTTGGGATAATGCATTTTAACCTGGTTCAGTTTCTTTATGCCGGAATTATCGGACTGTTTCTCGCAGGTGTCTATGAGATGGAGGGGACGCTGTTAGTACCGATACTTTCCCATGCTGTGGCAAACGCCGTTTCAGTACTTCGGACGGAACTTGGACTTTTTGGATGGCTGACACAGAAAAATATTTTTTTTGTGCCGATATCCTTGATTATGCTCGTTATATCCGTTATAATTATCTGGTATGTAAAAAGACCAGCTACTTGAGAAACAACTTTGAAACAATTTGAAATAGCATAAGCAAAGGGGCTTATATCACAGAAAAAATCGATAGATGTTTTTGACATATATCGTTGAAAATGTGTATATAAGTCCTTTTTCTATGAAAAACAATGCGAAAAGACTGATAATTAACGAAGCAATACAATAAAAGTCTAATTATCAGACAATATAAGGAAAATAAATATTTACAAATGAGAAAAAAAGTTGTATAGTAGGTTTTAACAAGCGAAAAATGGGCTTTTTCGTAGTACAAAGAAAGGAAGATAAGATGGAAGCACAGTTAAATGAAAGCAATGCAACTGCACAGGGCATGTATGATCCGCGTTTTGAACATGATAACTGCGGTATCGGTGCTGTTGTTAATATCAAAGGCGTAAAGAGCCATGCAACAGTAGAAAATGCGCTGAAGATTGTTGAAAACTTGAAGCATAGAGCAGGAAAAGATGCAGAAGGAAAGACCGGTGACGGTGTTGGTATTCTTTTGCAGATTTCACATAAGTTCTTTACGAAAGCAGTGAAGCCTTTGGGCATCAGTCTGGGCAGAGAGAGAGACTACGGTGTCGGTATGTTTTTCTTCCCGCAGGATGAACTTGCCAGAAATCAGGCAAAGAAAATGTTCGAGGTTATTATTGAAAAGGAAGGAATGGAGTTCTTAGGCTGGAGAGTGGTACCTACCGACCCGACCAAGCTTGGTAAAAAGGCAGTAGATTGTATGCCATGTATTATGCAGGCATTTGTGAAGCGCCCGAAAGATGTGGCAAAAGGACTGGACTTTGACCGGAAGCTGTATGTAGCCCGTCGTGTATTTGAACAGAGCAACGACAATACATATGTGGTTTCCTTATCCAGCAGAACCATCGTATATAAAGGAATGTTTCTGGTAGATCAGTTGCGCCTGTTCTTTGCAGATTTGCAGGATGAGGATTATGAATCTGCAATTGCAATGGTACATTCCCGCTTCTCTACCAACACGAATCCAAGCTGGGAAAGAGCGCATCCGAACCGTTTTATTGTCCACAACGGTGAGATCAATACCATTCGTGGTAATGCGGACAAGATGCTTGCCAGAGAAGAAACTATGGAATCCGACCATTTAGAGGGCGAACTGCAGAAAGTGCTTCCGGTTGTCAATACGGAAGGTTCCGATTCCGCAATGCTTGATAATACACTGGAATTTCTTGTTATGAGCGGTATGGATCTTCCACTTGCTGTTATGATTATGATTCCGGAACCGTGGTCAAATAACTCTTTAATGGCACAGAAGAAAAAGGATTTCTATCAGTATTATGCAACTATGATGGAGCCGTGGGATGGACCTGCTTCCATTTTGTTCTGTGATGGTGATAAGATGGGTGCGGTGCTTGACCGTAACGGTTTAAGACCTTCCCGTTATTATATCACGGATGACGATCAGCTGATTCTTTCTTCCGAGGTTGGTGTTTTGGATATTGATCCGACCAAGATCGTAGTAAAGGAAAGATTAAGACCAGGTAAAATGCTTTTGGTAGATACTGTTGAGGGACGTGTTATTGATGATGAGGAATTAAAGAATTATTATGCAAGCCGTCAGCCTTACGGTGAGTGGTTAGACCGCAATCTGATTCAGTTAAAGGATTTGAAGATCCCGAATGAGCGTGTACCTGAGTATACAAAGGAAGAACGCCAGAAGATGCAGAAGGCATTTGGTTACACATACGAATCCTTAAAGGATGTCATTCTTCCGATGGCAAAAACAGGTGGAGAAGGTACCGCAGCCATGGGTATTGATACATCCCTTGCTGTATTATCTGATGACCGTCAACCGTTATTTAACTATTTTAAACAGTTATTTGCACAGGTTACGAATCCGCCAATTGATTCTATCCGTGAAAAAGTGGTTACTTCTACAACGGTCTATATTGGAGAGGATGGAAACCTGTTAGAGGAAAAACCAATCAACTGTCAGGTTCTTAAGGTGAATAACCCGATTCTGACCAACACGGACTTGATGAAGATCAAATCCATGAAGGTAGAGGGCTTTAAGGTTGTAGTTCTTCCTATTATATATTACAAAAATACGAGTCTGGAAAAGGCTATTGATCATCTGTTTGTAGAAGCAGATCGTGCATACCGTGACGGGGCTAATATTTTGATTCTTTCTGACAGAGGTGTGGATGAAAACCATGTGCCAATTCCTTCTCTGCTTGCTGTATCTGCTTTGCAGCAGCATCTGGTAAGCACTAAAAAGAGAACAGCAGTTGCTATGATTCTCGAATCCGGCGAGCCGAGAGAAGTGCATCATTTTGCAACACTTTTAGGTTATGGTGCCTGTGCAATTAACCCTTATCTGGCACAGGATACTGTAAAACAGCTTGTAGATGAGCATATGCTGGACAAGGATTATTATGCAGCTATTGATGATTACAACAATGCTATTATGACAGGTATTGTTAAAATCGCTTCCAAGATGGGTATTTCCACTATCCAGTCCTACCAGGGGTCCAAGATTTTTGAGGCGATTGGGATTGACAAGGAAGTGATTGATAAATATTTCACGAATACAGTAAGTCGTATCGGAGGAATTACACTGGAGGATATCCAGAATAATGTAAATGCACTTCACTCCGAGGCATATGATCCGCTTGGTTTGGAAACGGATCTTACTTTGGACAGTGTGGGACGCCATAAGATGAGGAGCGGCGGAGCAGACCATATTTATAATCCGCAGACTATCCATCTGCTGCAGCAGTCCACAAAGCTTGGAGATTACAATATGTTTAAGCAGTACACAGAACTTGTGGACAGCGAGGAAAGACATATGAATATCCGTGGATTGATGGATTTCAACTATCCGAAGAAAGGTGTGCCGCTTGAAGAAGTGGAAAGTGTGGATTCTATTGTGACCAGATTTAAAACGGGAGCAATGTCTTACGGTTCCATTTCCAAAGAAGCACATGAGACGTTGGCAATTGCCATGAACCGTCTGCATGGAAAATCAAACACCGGTGAAGGTGGTGAAGATCCAGATCGTATTGCAAGTAAGAACAGTAAGTTGAACCGTTGTTCAGCAATTAAGCAGGTAGCTTCCGGACGTTTCGGTGTTACCAGTCGATATCTGGTGAGTGCAGAAGAAATCCAGATTAAGATGGCACAGGGTGCAAAACCGGGTGAAGGTGGACATCTGCCGGGCAAGAAAGTATATCCTTGGATTGCAAAGACCAGACTTTCGACGCCGGGTGTATCCCTGATTTCTCCACCACCGCATCATGATATCTATTCCATCGAGGATTTGGAGCAGTTGATTTACGATTTAAAGAATTCCAATCGCGATGCACGGATTTCCGTAAAACTGGTATCTGAGGCAGGTGTTGGTACGGTAGCAGCAGGTGTTGCAAAAGCTGGAGCACAGGTCGTTTTGATTTCTGGTTATGACGGTGGTACGGGTGCGGCTCCGCAGAGTTCTATTCATAATGCGGGACTTCCGTGGGAGCTTGGACTTTCTGAGACACACCAGACTTTGATTATGAACGGGCTTAGAAACAAAGTTCGTATCGAGACGGATGGTAAGCTGATGAGTGGACGTGATGTTGCCATTGCAGCATTGCTTGGCGCAGAAGAATTTGGTTTTGCTACGGCACCGCTTGTAACCATGGGCTGTGTTATGATGCGTGTCTGCAATCTGGATACCTGTCCTGCTGGTATTGCAACACAGAATCCGGAACTTCGTAAACGTTTTGCGGGAAAACCGGAATATGTAGAGAATTTCATGCGCTTTATTGCAGAAGAATTAAGAGAGTATATGGCAAAATTGGGATTCCGCACTGTGGATGAAATGGTCGGAAGAAGTGATCTCTTAAAAGTACGTGAAGATTTGACAGAGCACGAAAAGGAAATCGATTTATCCAGGATTTTAAATAATCCATTTGCCGATGCAAAACAGAAAGTGACGTTTGATCCGAAGCAGGTATACGATTTTGAATTGGAAAAGACCAAAGATGAAAAGGTTCTTTTAAAACAGCTTGCAGGTGCACTGGAAAAAGGCGAGAAACGCAGTATTGACGTGGAAGTGACCAATACAGACCGTTCCTTCGGTACGATTTTTGGTTCTGAAATTACAAAACGATATGACGATACCTTACCGGAAGATACCTTCATTGTAAAATGTAACGGTGCTGGTGGACAGAGCTTTGGTGCGTTTATCCCGAAGGGGCTGACTCTGGAGCTTGTGGGTGACAGTAATGATTACTTTGGAAAAGGTTTATCTGGTGGAAAGCTTGTGGTTTATCCTCCGGCAGGCGTGAAGTTTAAGAAAGATGAAAATATCGTAATCGGAAACGTGGCGTTATACGGTGCAACCAGTGGTAAGGCATTTATCAACGGTGTGGCAGGCGAGCGTTTCTGCGTACGTAATTCCGGTGCCACGGCAGTTGTAGAGGGCGTGGGTGATCACGGATGTGAATATATGACCGGTGGACGCGTCGTTGTGCTTGGAAAGACAGGAAAGAACTTTGCAGCCGGCATGAGTGGTGGTATTGCTTATGTATTGGATGAAGACAATGATCTTTATACTCGCATGAATAAGGAAATGGTATTTTCCGAGGAAGTAACGTCCAAATATGACGTACTTGAATTAAAAGAAATGATCAAAGAACATGTGGCACTGACCAATTCCGAAAAAGGAAAGGAAATTTTGGATAATTTCAGCGAATATTTGCCGAAGTTTAAAAAGATCATTCCGTATGACTATAACCGTATGATGATGGCAATTGTCCAGATGGAGGAGAAAGGTCTTTCTTCTGAACAGGCACAGATTGAAGCGTTCTACGCAAATATGAAGAATTAGGGAGGGGCGCAAAGAAGATGGGAAAACCAACAGGATTTATGGATTATGAGAGAGAAACAGCAAAGGCGGTTTCACCAAAAGAGCGTATCAAGAACTTTAATGAATTCCATACGCCTCTCTCAAAGGAAGAACAACAGAAACAGGGCGCACGCTGCATGAATTGTGGCGTTCCGTTCTGTCAGGCAGGAACCATGATTTCCGGGATGGCTTCGGGCTGTCCGCTCCACAATCTGGTTCCGGAATGGAATGATTTAGTATACAGCGGAAACTGGGAACAGGCGTATAACCGTTTGAAAAAGACAAACAATTTTCCGGAGTTTACTTCACGTGTATGCCCGGCTTTGTGTGAAGCTGCTTGTACCTGCGGCCATTGGGGTGATTCTGTTTCTGTAAAGGAAAATGAACACGGTATTATTGAAAATGCATATGAGCAGGGTTATGCGGCTGCAAAACCGCCGAAGGTGCGTACCGGAAAGAAAGTAGCTGTTGTTGGCTCGGGGCCTGCGGGACTCGCTGCGGCTGACCAGCTCAATAAAAGAGGACACCAGGTTACTGTATTTGAGCGTGATGACCGCGTGGGTGGACTTTTAATGTACGGTATTCCGAATATGAAGTTGCAAAAAGAAGTTATTGACCGAAAGATCAATATCATGAAAGAAGAAGGCATTGAGTTTGTGACCAATGCAAATGTTGGAAAAGACGTAAAGGCAGCAAAGCTGTTAAAAGATTATGACCGTGTTATCTTAGCCTGTGGTGCGAAAAATCCGAGAGATATTAATGCACCGGGCAGAGATGCAAAGGGAATCTATTTCGCAGTGGATTTCCTGACAGCGACCACAAAGAGTCTTTTGGATTCTGAGTTAAAGGACAATAAATATATTTCCGCAAAAGGAAAGAAAGTTGTAATCATTGGCGGCGGTGACACCGGAAATGATTGTGTCGGAACCTGTATCCGTCATGGCGCAGCTTCCGTTACTCAGCTTGAAATGATGCCTAAGGCGCCGGATAAACGTGCAGAGAATAATCCGTGGCCGGAATGGCCGAAAGTCTGCAAGACAGACTACGGTCAGGAGGAGGCTATTGCAGTATTCGGACAGGATCCGCGTATTTATACCACTACCGTAAAAGAGTTCTTAAAGGACAAAAACGGAAATCTCTGCGGACTTAAGGTTGTAAAACTTGAAAGTAAGAAGGATGAAAAGACCGGTCGGATGCAGATGGTAGAAGTACCTGGCTCTGAGAGCAAGATGGATGCAGATATGGTTTTGATTGCTGCAGGTTTTCTGGGAACACAGAAATATGTAGCGGATGCGTTTGGTGTAGAATTAAATCAGAGAACCAACGTAGCAACTGCGGAAGGAAAATATGCGACCAGCGTACCGAATGTGTATGCAGCAGGTGATATGCACAGAGGACAGTCTCTGGTTGTATGGGCAATCCGTGAGGGCAGAGAAGTTGCAAGAGAAGTAGATGAGAGTCTGATGGGATATTCTTATCTGTCTGTGCAGTAAAAAATATATAGAATACAAGAAAACCTGTTTCATAGATTGATTTAAATCCGTGAGACAGGTTTTTTGTAAGGTGCTTATTCTTTAGATTGAATTACTATAAGTAAATAAAAAAACAGGAGAAAGATTATGAAGGCAGTATTTTTTGATATAGACGGAACCCTCTGGGACCAGAACCTGTTGATTCCGGAAAGCACAAAAGAAGCAATAAGAAAATTGCGGGAAAACGGGCACCTGGCATTTATCTGCAGTGGCAGAACCCGTTCCTTTATTCAGTCGCCAAGACTCCTGGAACTAGGATTCGATGGAATTATAGCAGGCTGTGGTACATATATTGAAGAACATGGCAGGGAACTTTTTTATAAAGAGATTGAAAAGGAAGAAGCAGCGCGGGTGCTTGCTGTTTTTCGTGCCTGCCATATGCCGGTGATCATGGAGGGAAAAACGAATCTCTATCTCGATGAGGAAGAGTTTGCTGGTAATGACTATCCTGCCCGTTTGCGAAGGGAAGTCGGAGAACATCTGCTTCCGATTACGGGAAACGAGGGAAAGTGGGAACTGTCCAAATTCTCCTGCGCATTTTTGGACGAAAAATATAAGGAAGCCATTGCATTACTAAAAGCAGATTATGAAATATTGATTCATGAAGCGCCTGTGGCGGAGTTTGTTCCGAAGGGCTATAGCAAAGCATCAGGAATTCAAATGACCTGTGAACTGCTTGGTATTGCACAGGAAGATACTTATGCCTTTGGAGACAGTGTTAATGATCTTGAGATGCTGCGTTTTGTGGCGCATGGCATAGCTATGGGAAATGGAACGGAAAAAGCCAAGGAAGCGGCAGAATATGTGACAGCAGACTTAAATGAGGATGGGATATACAAAGGATTAAAACATTTCGCATTGATTTAAAAAATAAAATATTTATAAAAATGAAAAAAGTGAGATAACGAGAGAAAAAAAGAGGTAGAAAGAGAAAAAATGAGATTTGTGGTAAAAAACAAAATATACCTCCAGTTGCACAATGAAAAGGAAAATCATAATATATGAATTATCAATTAGCACTCGAATGAAATGAGTGCTAATAATACACAAAGCGATAGGGAAAGGCTTGGAATAAGGAGGAATAAAAATGAAATTAGTACCATTAGGAGACAGAGTTGTATTGAAACAGCTTGAAGCAGAAGAAAAGACAAAATCTGGTATCATTCTTACCAGTGCAGCACAGGAAAAACCGCAGGAGGCAGAGGTTGTTGCCGTAGGACCTGGCGGAATTGTAGACGGAAAAGAAGTTACAATGCAGGTAAAGGAAGGACAGAAAGTAATTTATTCCAAATATGCAGGAACAGAAGTAAAATTGGATGGAACAGAATATATCATTGTAAAACAGAGTGACATCCTTGCAGTGGTAGAATAAGAAAATAAAAAATAAGAGAAAAATAATTGGAGGCAGATATCATGGCAAAAGAAATTAAGTATGGCACAGAAGCAAGAGCAGCTTTAGGTGCAGGCGTTGATAAATTAGCAAATACCGTAAGGGTAACATTAGGACCGAAAGGAAGAAACGTAGTTTTAGATAAATCCTATGGTGCTCCGCTTATTACGAATGATGGTGTTACCATTGCAAAAGAAATTGAACTGGAAGATGCGTTTGAGAACATGGGCGCACAGCTTGTAAAAGAAGTTGCAACAAAGACAAATGATGTTGCAGGTGATGGTACTACAACCGCTACTGTATTGACTCAGGCGATGGTTCAGGAAGGTATGAAAAACCTGGAAGCAGGTGCAAATCCAATCGTTTTAAGACGTGGTATGAAAAAAGCTACCGATGAAGCAGTAAAAGCTATCAAGGCAATGTCTGCAAAGGTAAACGGAAAAGACCAGATTGCAAAGGTTGCTTCTATTTCTGCCGGAGATGAGGCAGTTGGAAATATGGTTGCAGATGCAATGGAAAAGGTTTCTAATGATGGCGTTATTACCATTGAAGAAAGTAAGACCATGCAGACTGAACTTGATTTGGTAGAAGGTATGCAGTTTGATCGTGGATATATTTCCGCATATATGTGCACCGATATGGATAAGATGGAAGCAGTTTTAGATGATCCATATATCTTGATTACCGATAAGAAGATTTCCAATATTCAGGAGATTCTTCCGTTATTAGAGCAGGTAGTACAGTCCGGTGCAAAACTTCTTATTATTGCAGAGGACGTAGAAGGTGAAGCACTTACAACCTTGATTGTAAACAAACTGCGTGGAACCTTCAATGTCGTAGCTGTAAAAGCACCTGGTTACGGTGACAGAAGAAAAGCAATGCTGGAAGATATCGCAATCCTTACCGGTGGTCAGGTCATCTCTGATGAACTCGGTCTTGACTTAAAAGAAACTACAATGGATCAGCTTGGTCGTGCAAAATCTGTTAAAATTCAGAAAGAAAATACTGTTATTGTTGACGGTGAAGGAGATAAAGACGCTATCCAGAGTAGAATCGGACAGATCCGTGCACAGATTGAAGAAACGACATCTGATTTTGATAAAGAAAAATTACAGGAAAGACTTGCAAAACTGGCAGGTGGCGTAGCAGTAATCCGTGTTGGTGCTGCAACAGAGACAGAAATGAAAGAAGCAAAACTCCGTATGGAAGATGCTTTGAATGCAACCAGAGCAGCAGTAGAAGAAGGAATTATCGCAGGTGGCGGATCTGCTTACATTCATGCAACAAAAGAGGTCGCAAAACTGGCTGATACTCTGGAAGGTGACGAGAAAACCGGTGCAAAGGTTATCTTAAAGGCATTGGAAGCTCCTCTTTACTATATTGCAGCAAATGCAGGTCTGGAAGGCGCAGTTATCATTAACAAAGTAAAAGAATCCAAGGAAGGTGTTGGCTTTAATGCAGCAACCGAGGAATATGTTGATATGGTAGAAGCTGGTATCCTTGATCCGGTTAAGGTTACAAGAAGTGCACTGCAGAATGCAACATCTGTAGCATCTACATTACTTACTACAGAGTCAGCTGTGGCAAACATCAAAGAAGAAGCTCCGGCAATGCCAGCAGGTGGAAACCCGGGAATGGGTATGATGTAAAATATAATAGTTAAATTGAAAGCATAGTGTTTCAAAATAAAAGGAGTGTCTGCAGGAAAGCAGATGCTCCTTTTTTGCCAAAGAAAGACTGTTGCAGTAAAAAAATGCTTATGTTATGCTGATATAGTAATTTTCACACAAGAAGAAAGAAGGAAAAGCATGAAAGCACTTTTATACAATGGAAAGACGGCAGAATATGTGACAGATTATCAAAAGCCTGTTCCGGGAAAAGGAGAAAGTCTGGTAAAAATAGTACTTTCCGCGGTATGCAATACGGATAAGGAAGTACTTGCGGGATACAAACCGGATTTTACCGGAGTTATGGGACATGAATTTGTTGGGATAGTGGAAGTGTCAAATCGTCCGGAATTGGTGGGAAAACGTGTAGTAGGCGAATTGAATGAAGCCTGTGGACACTGTATTTACTGCCAGACAGGCAGACCAACACATTGCTCGGCAAGAAAGGTAATCGGTTTAAAAGAAAAGGATGGCTGTTTTGCAGAATATATGACAATTGCAACGGAATTGCTGCATATGGTGCCTGACGGGTTAAAGACCGAACAGGCAATTTTTACGGAGCCGCTTGCGGCAGCAGTGGAGCTCACTACACAGGTACACTTTAATGTGAAGAAAAACTGTGCGGTTATCGGAGACGGACGGTTAGCGCTGATGATTACGGAAGTTCTTTCTTTATATGGGATGGATATCACCGTGATTGGGCGTCATAAAGAAAAACTGGAATTGTTTTCCCCGTATGCTAAGGTGACTACGGAAGGTGAACCTGAGGGCTATGAATATGTGATAGATGCCACCGGAAGACCTGAGGGATTGCGTGCGGCCATGAGCTACGTGCGAAAAAAAGGAACGATAGTGTTAAAAAGTACTTACGCTGGCGACACATCCATTAATATGAGCGAGGTTGTGGTAAATGAACTTACGATTGTTGGAAGCAGATGTGGCCCTTTTGAACCGGCATTAAAGTTGCTTGAGCGTAATTTGATCACTTTACCCGAAATAGAACTGCATAATCTGGCAGATTATGAGGCAGCGTTTTCTTCCAGGGCATTTAAGGCAGGGTTTCGATTTGAGTGATTGAATTAATAGGGTAAAAAAATATAGTTTTTAGATGGATAAGAAGAATAGACAAATTGGCGGATGCATGATAAAATGTTACATGCTATTAAAATATTTTTAGGAGGAAAATATTATGAAGAAAAAATTGGTATCATTGATGCTTGTTGTAGCTATGGCAGGTTCTATGGCAGCATGTGGCTCATCTAACGCAGGTTCTGAGACAACAGATTCTGCATCCAAGAATACAGCGGCTTCTACGGAGGAGGCAGTTGAAGGTACGGAAAGTGCAACTACAGGAGAAGCAAATTCCGCATTAAAGATTGCAATCGTAAGTAGTCCGTCTGGTGTAGATGATGGTTCTTTTAACGAGGATAATTATAACGGTATTCAGAGCTTTATCGCAGAGAATCCGGACAGCACTGTTACTCCGATTCAGGAGACTACCGGTGATACAGATGCAGCAGTACAGGCAGTTGCTGATATTGTAGCAGATTATGATGTGATTGTATGTTGCGGCTTCCAGTTTGCAGGCATCGGAACAATTGCACAGGATAACCCGGATGTAAAATTTATTTTGGTAGATACTTTCCCGACAGATGCGGATGGAAATACCATTGAGGCAGATAACATTTATGCTATGTGCTACGCAGAACAGGAAAGCGCATTCTGTGCAGGTATGGCAGCAGCACTTGAGACAAAAACAGATAAGGTAGCGGTTGTAAATGGTATTGCATATCCGTCCAATGTCAATTATCAGTACGGATTTGAATGCGGTGTAGCATATGTCAATGAGACAGAAGGCAAAGAAGTAGAATGTGTAGAACTTCCTTCCTATGCAGGAACGGATGTTATGGGTAACGACGTAGGAGGAAACTACGTTGGAACTTTCGCAGATGAAGCAACCGGAAAAGTAGTTGGACAGGCATTGATCGATGAGGGTGTTGATGTGATCTTAGTTGCAGCAGGTGGTTCCGGAAACGGTGTATTTACTGCAGCAAAAGAAGCAACAGATGTAAAAGTAATCGGATGTGATGTGGATCAGTTCGACGACGGCGTAAACGGAGATGCAAATATCGTGCTTACTTCCGCCATCAAGAATATGCATCTTTCGGTATACAATGCTTTATGTGATATTGCAGCAGGAAACTTTAAGGGTGGAAATGTAACCTTACACGCAGATACAGAAGCAACCGGATATGTGAGTGAAGAAGGCAGATGCCAGCTTTCTGCAGATAGCATTACAAAGATTGATGATGCATTTGCAAAAGTAAAAGATGGAACGATTGTTCCGGCGGCAGATGCTACGGTAAATGATATTACTCCAGAAGATTTTGAAGTAAAATAAATAAAAGGAGAGCAGGGAGCCGGAGGGCTCCCTGTCTTTTAGGAGGATTTACATGTCTGATTACATTGTGGAAATGAAACACATAACGAAGCGTTTTCCGGGAATTGTTGCAAATGATGATGTGACGATTCAGATTAAAAAGGGTGAGATTTTTGCATTGCTTGGTGAGAATGGTGCAGGAAAATCAACGTTGATGAGCATGCTGTTTGGTATGTATGAACCGGATGATGGTGAGATTTTTATTCGTGGAAAAAAGGAGAAGATAGATTCTCCCAATTATGCCACAAAGCTAAATATCGGGATGGTGCATCAGCATTTTAAACTGGTGCAGAATTATACGGTGGCGGAAAATATTATTATGGGTATGGAGCCGACCAAAAAAGTTTTGGGACTTTTCCGTACTGTGGATATGAAAAAGGCAAATGCCGATATTGAGACGCTTTCTAGGAAATATGGACTGGAGGTTAAGCCTACCGATGTAATTGAAGATGTAAATGTTTCGATTCAGCAGCGTGTGGAAATTTTAAAAATGCTTTATCGTGAGGCGGAGATATTGATTTTCGATGAGCCAACAGCAGTACTGACGCCTCAGGAAATTGAATTTTTGCTAAAAATAATAAGAGGCTTGCGGGAGGACGGAAAGACCATTATTCTGATTACGCATAAGCTTGAGGAAATCAAAAAAGTTGCGGATCGCTGTGCGATTCTCTGTCGTGGAAAGTTAGTAGATATTTTGGATGTGGCATCTACAGATACAAAGAAGATGGCAAACCTCATGGTGGGACGTGAAGTCAGCTTTATCACAGAAAAGAAACCGGCTGCTTTTGGAACAGAAATTTTGAAAGTAGAAAATCTTACGGTAAAAAACAAAGAGCATTTTGAAGTGGTGAAAAATGTATCTTTTACGATTCACGGCGGAGAGATTTTTGCGGTTGCAGGAGTTTCGGGCAACGGACAGGTGGAGCTTGCAGATGCTATTGCAGGACTTTTGCATACCCACAGTGGGAAAATTTATTTAAACGGCAGAGATATTACGGAAGATTCCATACGAAGCCGTGCAGCAAGTGGAATTGCATATATTCCGGAGGACAGACAGAACTATGGTCTGGTTATGGATCTTTCGCTTGCGGATAATCTTGGACTTCGTGGTTATTACAAAGAACCATATGCAAAAGGCGGCATATTAAATCAGAAAGTTTTTGCTGAAAACAGTGAAAAATTGATTGAAAAATACGATATCCGCAGTGGACAGGGTTCTGCTACGGTGACGCGTTCCATGAGTGGTGGAAATCAGCAAAAAGCAATTATTGCAAGGGAAATTGAGACGAGAGCTGACCTTATGATTTTTGTTCAGCCGACCAGAGGTTTGGATATTGGAGCTATTGAAAATATTCACAGACAGATTATCGGGGAAAGAGATAAAGGAAAGGCGATACTTTTAATTTCTCTGGAACTGGATGAGGTAATGAAACTGGCAGATACCATAGGTGTTATTTATAACGGAAGTATTAATAAGATTGCGGATGCAAAATCCCTGACAGCCAATGAGGTTGGAGAATTTATGATGGGGGTAGGACACAATGAATAAAAAAATGAATGTATTTGAACGAATGGTACTTGCCACCATCGGACACGAAAAAAGACAGAAAATAGCAATTCCTGTTTTTTCCATTCTGATAGCGCTGATTGTAGGTGGCGTTGTCATTGCTTTGTTGGGGCATAATCCTTTTTATGCATTTTATAATCTCTTGCAGGGATGTGGTATTGCGCCAAAGGCAAGTTATGCCGGGAAAAAGGGCATGATTACAGATTTTATGGATTTTATGGACAATTTAACGCCGATGATTTTTGCGGCACTTGCCGTGGCAGTGGCGCTTAGGTCAGGACTTTTTAATATTGGAGTTTCGGGACAGATGCTGGCATCAGGCTTTCTTGCAACAGTGATCGTAGGATACAGCAGTATGGCAGCTCCGATTGCAAAACCGCTTGTAATTATCGTTGGTATTCTGACAGGTGCCTGTGTTGGTGGATTGATTGGTTTTTTGAAATATAAGTTTAACATAAATGAAGTGGTGTCTTCTATTATGCTTAATTACATTTTAGAGTATATCATTAGTTTCTTTATTAATATGTATTTTGTGGATCCGGTATCCAGACAATCGAAAAACGTTTCCGCAGCAGCAAGACTGACGCTTACGGATGTGGAAATTGGAGGCTATAAGATGGATATTCCACTTGGAATCATTCTTGCGATTCTTACCGTGTTTTTGGTACGTTTTGTGATGAATCGAACTGTGCTTGGTTTTGAGATGAAGGCAGTAGGATATTCGAGAACAGCAGCGAAGTATGCAGGAATCAAAGTTGGCAAAAACATTGTAATTTCGATGTTTATTTCCGGTGCTTTAGCCGGGCTTGCCGGAGTGACGTATTATCTTGGTTACTTTGCGTCTATTCAGCCAAAGGTGCTGACCAGTACAGGATTTGATGCGATTGCGGTATCTTTACTTGGGAATAATAACCCGGTAGGAATTATTTTTTCTTCTTTTCTGATTACGGTAATAGGTAAGGGAAGCACTTATATGAGTTCGGCTTCCGGCGTACAGCAGGAGATTGCATCGGTTATCACAGGAATCATTTTGTTGTTCAGTGCATGTGGCGCTTTTGTACGGTATAAGACGGGACGTATGCGAGACACTTTAAAAGAGAGAAAGGAGGAAAACTAAATGAATACGATTATTATTGACGGACTTGCGTTTTCACTTCCTCTTTTTATTATGGCCGTAGGGGGAATTTACAGTGAAAAAAGCGGAGTGACGAATCTGGCTTTGGAAGGTTTGCAGGGCTTCGGCGCTTTTATAGGAGCTTTAGTCGCAGTATTGGTGGCAGAAAAAATAGGCGGAAATTCTTCTCTGCCGTTTTATCTTGCCATGATTTTTGCGATGGTGGGAGGACTTTTATTTTCTCTGATTCATGCGTTGCTTTGTATTCGGTTTAAGGCTGACATGGTAATCAGTGGTGTTGTAGTTAATACCCTTGCTATGGCGTTGACAGTATTTTTGACAAAACAGGTTAACACAAGCCATTTTCATGCACCGTCAGACAAATTTGTGCTTGGTGTATGCGGGAAAGTTACCATACCTGGAATTTCCAAAATACCGGTGCTTGGTGCGGTATTTACCAATATGTATCCGTTTGAGTTCGTTATTGTTATCATTGCATGTATTGCCTGGTTTGTGATGTATAAGACCAGATTTGGACTGCATCTGCGTGCTTGTGGAGAAAATCCGCATGCGGTAGACGCGGCTGGAATGCAGGTTGGAAAAATTCGGTTAATCGGTGTTATGGTTTCCGGTGCATTATCTGGACTTGGCGGTATTTGTTTTGCCTATTCGATTTCTGCTAATTTTTCGCCGAGTATTTATGTTGGTTATGGTTATCTTGCAATAGCAGCATATATCTTTGGAAACTGGAAAATACTTCCAACTCTTGGAGCGTGCCTGTTGTTTGGCTTTGCAAGATCCGGCGGGTATAAGCTGGTGCAGATTCTTGGCATGCCAAGCAGCTATCAGGATCTTGTTATGATACTTCCGTATGCGCTTACGCTGTTTCTTTTAATCTTTTTCAGCAAAAAGAACCGTGCACCGCGTGCGCTTGGTGCGATTTATGATAAGGGAGCAAGGTAGGGAAGAGCGAAGCTATTTTCGAAAAAAGATTGTATCACTAGGGGAAGTGTGATACAATCTTAGAGTTAAATAATACTTGAGGAGGATAATCAGAGTGAGTAAAGTAGCAGTTCTTACTGACAGTAACAGTGGAATTACGCAGACAGATGCAAAAGACCTGGGCGTTCATGTAATACCGATGCCATTCTTTATAAATAATGAAACTTTTTACGAAGATATTGATCTGACACAGGAGCAGTTTTATGAAAAGCTGGTGGATGGAGTAGATATTTCCACTTCCATGCCAATGGTGGGAAGTGTTACAGATACTTGGGATAAATTGCTACAGGAGTATGACGAGATTGTATATATTCCAATGTCAAGTGGACTCAGCAGTTCCTGCGAAACAGCATATATGCTTTCCCAGGATTACGATGGGAAGGTTCAGGTTGTAAATAACCAGCGTATTTCCGTAACACAGCGGCAGTCTGTGCTAGATGCACTGGAGCTTGTGGAAAAAGGAAAAAATGCGGCAGAAATCAAGGAAATCTTAGAGAAAAACAAGATGGAATCCAGCATTTACATCATGGTTGATACGTTAAGCTATCTCAAAAAAGGTGGACGGATCACTCCTGCGGCAGCAGCTCTTGGTACGCTGCTTCGTTTAAAGCCGGTGCTTCAGATTCAGGGCGAAAAGCTAGATGCTTTTGCGAAGGCGAGAACCGTAAAGCAGGCAAAGAGCATTATGATTGAAGCAATGAAGAAAGATTTTAAAGAGCGCTTTCAGAGTGAGGATGGTGCCAAGATGCACCTGGAGATGGCATACACCTATGACTTAGAACAGGCAGAGCAGTTTGAAAAGGAAGTGCAGGAAGCATTTCCGAATAACGAGATTATTATGCAACCATTGTCACTTAGTATCTCCTGCCATATCGGGCCGGGGGCTATTGCGATTGCATGCTCTAAAGAAATTGAATATTGATGAAAAAGGTATAAATAAAAAAGGCAGGATGCATCTTGTGGTGAGCATCCTGCCTTTTGAACTATTCTTTTCGAATGCGCGGCAGATTCCAGCGGAAATGTGCAGCCAGTAAGCGGATTATAATTACGACGGCGGAGCCGGCAAATAAAGAGATTGTATCAGGAAGCCACATACGTAACAGGATATAACTTACTGCTCCGGCAATGGACGCTATGGCGTAAACATGTTTGACAAATACGAAAGGCGTCATGCCAGCCATGATGTCCCGGAGCATGCCGCCGCCGATACCTGTGACTGCACCGACGAAAATCAGAAGAAAGATATTGTTTTCATAGGACGCTTCAATGGCTGTGCGGATGCCCATGACAGTAAAAACTCCAAGACCGATAGCATCTAAAGAAATCATAATCTTTTCATAGGCTTCCAGAAAACGGCTGGAAAGTAGTTCCTGATTAAGAAAAAAGATGGTAAACAGGATGCAGGAAATCAGAATAGAAGCCCCAACATAGTTGAAGTTTTGAAACATTTTCGGTGGTGTAATGCCAAGAATGATGTCCCGGATGCAACCACCGCCTACTGCTGTGGTGATGCCGAGAACGTTCACACCAAAGATGTCCATATTTTTACGGATGCCGACCAATGCTCCGGATGAGGCAAAAGCGACGGTTCCAATCATTTCAAAAATATAAATAATAGTATCGGTGTAATTCATAGTTCCTCCAAAATGAGATATTTTGTCCAAGCAATAGTATATGTGATAAAGGCAAGAAAAACAATATTCAATCGTTGAATTTTGAGGAAAGATAAATTAGAATAGAAGCGGAAAAGTTGAAGAGCGAAAAAGGAAGCAAAAATGAATGTTAATCTGGAATATTATAAAATTTTTTATTATGTGGGAAAATACGGAAATATCACGATGGCAGCGGAAGCACTTTCTATTTCTCAGCCTGCGGTGAGTCAGGCAGTAAAAAATTTGGAAAAAAGCCTGGGGAGTCCATTATTTGTGCGGACCTCCAAGGGAGTGCGACTGACGGCAGAGGGAAAACTGCTATATTCCTATGTACAGAGGGGATATGAGTATATTCTGCTGGGTGAGCAGAAATTTCAGGAAATGCAGGATTTGAGCAAGGGTGAGATTCGGATTGGCGCCAGTGATATGACGCTTAAATTCTATCTGTTGTCTTACTTAGAGCAGTTTCATGAGACTTATCCTGGTATACGTGTCACGGTAACCAATGCGCCGACACCGGAGACACTTCGGTATCTGCAGGAGGGAAAAATAGATTTTGGCGTTGTAAGCACTCCTTTTCCGGTTGGACAGCATTTGAAGGTATGGCCAGTTAAAGAGATAGAAGACATTTTTGTTGCTGGAAAAAATTTCGAGTATTTAAAGGGGACAACGTTGGAATACCGTGTGCTGGAGGAACTTCCAATCGTGTGTCTGGAAGGAAATACATCTACCCGCGGTTATGTGGAGCAATATTTAAAAGAAAAGAATGTAGTGCTTCATCCGGAATTTGAACTTGCCACCAGCGACATGTTGATTCAGTTTGCGGAAAGGAGCCTGGGGGTTGCCAGTGTGGTCAGGGATTTTGCGGAGGAAAAAATTGCAGAGGGAGCTTTGTTCCGGTTACAGTTTAAGGAACAGATTCCGTTAAGACAATTTTGCGTGGTGATGGATAAACGGGTACCGATGTCTGCAGCAGCAGAGCAGATGATAAGTCTTTTAAAAAAGAAATAAGTATAAATTATGACGAGTATAATAAACATTGATTTTACTTATAGATACTTTTCGTGTATAATCAATAAGTAAAAACGGGAAGAAAAAGCAGGTTTTTACACCTGCTCTTTTTATGCCGTAATATGGAAAGTTGTGACAAAATCAGGAGGATGAAAGAATGGTTAAAGCAGTTGTTGGTGCGAACTGGGGAGATGAAGGTAAGGGTAAGATTACCGATATGCTGGCGAAGGAAGCAGATATCATAATTCGTTTCCAGGGCGGAGCGAATGCGGGACATACGATTGTAAACAATTATGGAAAATTTGCATTACATACATTGCCGTCTGGTGTATTTTACAATCATACAACAAGTATTATCGGCAACGGAGTGGCATTAAATATTCCGAAGCTGTTTGAAGAAATTAAATCCATTACAGATCGTAATGTGCCAGAACCAAAGATTTTAGTCTCAGACCGGGCACAGATTGTTATGTCTTATCACATTCTTTTTGATCAGTATGAGGAAGAAAGACTGGGAGGAAAGTCTTTCGGCTCTACAAAATCAGGAATTGCTCCGTTTTATTCCGATAAATATGCCAAAATAGGTTTCCAGGTAAGTGAGCTCTTTGATGATGATGTCATTCGTGAGAAGGCAGAGCGTATCTGTGCGCAGAAAAATGTATTGCTGGAGCATTTGTACCACAAACCGCTTCTTGTGCCGGAAGATATTGTAAAAGAACTGCAGGGTTATCGTGAAATGGTTGCACCGTATGTGTGCGATGTTTCCACCTATCTTTGGAATGCCATTAAAGAGGGTAAGAACATTCTTTTAGAAGGACAGCTTGGAACCTTAAAGGATCCGGATCACGGTATTTATCCAATGGTTACATCTTCCTCTACTCTGGCTGCATATGGTGCCATTGGCGCAGGAATTCCTCCTTATGAGATAAAACAGATTGTTACGGTATGCAAGGCATATTCCAGTGCGGTGGGTGCCGGAGAATTTGTAAGCGAGATTTTTGGTGATGAGGCAGATGAGTTGCGTAGACGCGGCGGAGACGGCGGAGAATTTGGTGCAACCACAGGACGTCCGAGACGTATGGGATGGTTCGATTGTGTGGCATCGAAATACGGATGCAGAATGCAGGGAACAACAGATGTAGCGTTTACCGTATTGGATGTATTGGGCTATCTGGATGAAATTCCGGTATGCGTTGCCTATGACATCGACGGAAAGATTACCACAGATTTCCCGACGACGACCATGCTAAAGAAGGCAAAACCTGTATACGAAAAACTGCCAGGCTGGAAATGTGATATCCGGGGCATTAAAAAGTATGAAGATTTACCGGAAAACTGCCGGAAATATATTGAATTTATTGAAGAAAAAATCGGATTTCCGATTACGATGGTTTCTAATGGACCAGGAAGAGACGATATTATCTACCGTTAATCAAGTCCCCCTCAGGATTGAGGGGGACTTGTCTGTTTTGTTCTGGAAAAAGAGCTATACGTGAGGTATGGCTCTTTTTCTGTTTTTTGTATGGCTTCACAAAAAAAACACAGATTCAACGTCTTTTTAACACATTTTCTTAATAATCTTAATATTGGAAAAAATTTGAATCGAAGGAGGAGTAACAGTGATTGAAATCAATCATTTAGTGAAAAAGTATGGTGATCA
>CAMBKU010000040.1 GCA_945868305.1 uncultured Lachnospiraceae bacterium
GCAAGAAATATAAATATTGCTGCATGAATAAGTAGGAAATATAGTTTTCCGGTGTCCTGGAATTTTCTGGGATACCGGATTTTTTCGTCGTTGTGTATCGGCGAAAGCCGCCAGTTACAGGCTTTGCAGGTTTTAATCGCAATATTGGTGAAAACGGTGCAATTGCTTGATTGTTAGAAGTCCATAATATATAATATTTAAGCAAATAGTTGTGGTAAAAGTTACAGCATTGCATTTTACGTGGGAGAGCAAAAAAAGAATTAGGAGGATGGAACATGCATTGTACAAGAAAAGTAACAGAAGATATTTATTGGGTAGGAGGCAGCGATCGACGCCTGGCCCTGTTTGAGAATGTTTTTCCGATAAAAAGAGGGGTATCCTATAACGCTTATGTCGTATTGGATGAAAAAACAGTTCTCTTGGATACGGCAGACAGTTCAATCAGCAAACAGTTTTTTGAAAACCTGCTTTATGTGTTGAAAGGAAGAACACTGGATTATCTGATTGTGAATCACATGGAACCGGATCACTGTGCATTGATCGAGGAACTACTTTTACGTTATCCTGAACTAAAAATCCTTGGAAATGCAAAGACATTTCAGATGATGAAACAGTTTTTCGATTTTGATGTGGATGCCCATGCCGAGGTGATTAAGGAGGGAGATACTTTTGAGAGTGGAAAGCATGTGTTCCATTTTGTGATGGCACCGATGGTACACTGGCCGGAGGCAATGGTGACCTACGAGGAAAAGACGAAAGTACTGTTTTCTGCGGATGGCTTTGGAACATTCGGGGCGTTAAACGGAAATATCTTTGCGGACGAGGTGGATTTTGACCGTGACTGGCTGGACGATGCCAGAAGATATTATACCAATATCGTTGGAAAGTACGGTGTACAGGTACAGAATTTGTTAAAGAAGGCATCCGGTCTTGATATTGCCATGATTTGTCCGTTGCATGGACCGATTTGGAGAGAAAATCTTGGCTACATTTTGGATAAGTACAATAGCTGGAGCAGTTACGAGCCTGAGGATGCGGCAGTGATGATTGCATATGCCTCTATGTATGGAAATACAGAGAATGCGGCAAATGTGCTGGCGGGAATTCTGGCAGAAAAAGGTGTCAAAAAAATTGCTGTGTATGATGTATCAAACACGGACGTGTCTGAACTGATTTCAGAAACCTTCCGTTGCAGTCACATTGTATTGGCAGCGCCGACTTATAACGGAGGCATTTATCCGAAGATGGAGAATTTCCTGACAGACATGAAGGCGTTGAATGTTCAGAAGCGTAAGGTGGCATTTTTGGAAAACGGTACCTGGGCGGCAACAGCCGGAAAGCAGATGGCAGAGATGGTGGAGTCCTTGAAGGATATGACAGTGATTTCCGACAATGTTACCGTGAAATCTGCGTTGAAGGAAGATCAGTATGCAGCACTTGAGGAGTTGGCGGATAAGATTGTAGAAACACTTTAGAGAAAAGTGTACATAGAAAAAATAACAAGAGTACAGAACAAAAGTTCGATTTTGTTCTGTACTTTTATTTTATCTTCTGCTATAATCAGAGACAGTTGAAGGAATAATAGAAATGTATTCATAAAGGAGGAAACTTTCGTGGACCATTTTGTATTACATTCTCCCTATAAACCGACCGGTGATCAGCCGCAGGCCATTGAAAAGCTGGTACAGGGATTTAAGGAGGGGAATCAGTTCCAGACACTGCTTGGGGTTACCGGTTCCGGTAAGACGTTTACAATGGCGAATGTAATTGCGGCATTGAATAAGCCGACGCTTATCATATCTCATAACAAGACATTGGCGGCACAGCTCTATGGAGAGATGAAAGAATTCTTTCCGGAAAATGCGGTGGAGTATTTTGTGTCCTATTATGATTATTATCAGCCGGAGGCTTATGTACCGTCTACAGATACCTATATAGCGAAAGATTCGGCAATCAATGAGGAGATAGATAAACTGCGCTTGTCAGCAACCGCATCACTGGTGGAGCGGAAGGATGTGGTTGTGGTTTCTTCCGTTTCTTGTATTTATGGTTTGGGAAGTCCGGAGGATTTCCTTGGGATGATGGTATCTCTGCGTCCGGGCATGGAAAAGGACAGAGATGATGTGATAAGGCAGCTTATCGATATTCAATATACCAGGAATGATATGGATTTTCACCGGGGTACATTTCGTGTGCATGGCGATGTACTGGAGATTTTTCCGGCTGACCGTGGAGAGACAGCTATCCGTGTAGAATTCTTTGGGGACGAGATAGACCGTATCGTGGAGATTGATGTGCTCACCGGAGAGATTAAGAGCAGTCTGCAGCATATTTCTATTTTCCCAGCATCGCATTATGTTGTGCCGCAGGAAAAGATTAATAAAGCCTGTGATGAAATCGAAAAAGAACTGGAGGAACGGGTGCGCTATTTTAAGAGCGAGGATAAACTTTTAGAGGCACAGCGCATTGCGGAACGTACGAATTTCGATATTGAGATGTTAAAGGAGACAGGCTTTTGCAGTGGCATAGAGAATTATTCAAGACCGCTTGCCGGGCTTCCGGCAGGAGCGACACCGCACACTTTGATGGATTATTTTAAAGATGATTATCTGATTATTGTGGATGAGTCTCATATTACAGTACCTCAGGTACGCGGAATGTATGCAGGAGACCGTTCCAGGAAAATGACACTGGTGGATTATGGATTCCGTCTTCCATCTGCACTGGATAACAGGCCGTTGAATTTTGAGGAGTTTGAGAGCAAGATTGACCAGATGCTCTTTGTTTCTGCAACGCCGAATATATATGAAGAAGAACATGAGCTTCTGCGGGCGGAACAGATTATTCGCCCGACCGGTCTTTTGGATCCGGAGGTGGAGGTACGCCCGGTAGAGGGACAGATTGATGATCTGGTCACCGAGGTAAATAAAGAAATAGAAAAGAAACATAAAGTACTGATTACCACATTGACGAAAAAGATGGCAGAAGATTTGACAGAGTATATGCGGGAAATTGGTATCCGCGTCAAATATCTTCATTCTGATATTGATACATTGGAACGGGCAGAAATTATCCGGGACCTGCGTCTGGATGTTTTTGATGTTCTCGTTGGTATCAACTTGCTGCGTGAAGGATTGGACATTCCGGAAATTACGCTGGTAGCGATACTGGATGCGGACAAAGAGGGATTTTTACGATCTGAAACGTCTCTGATTCAGACCATAGGACGTGCCGCAAGAAATTCTGAGGGGCATGTTATCATGTATGCAGATACGATTACCGATTCCATGCGGGTGGCAATGGATGAAACCATGCGAAGAAGGAAAGTCCAGCAGGCATACAACGAAGCACATGGAATCACACCAACGACGATACAGAAGTCTGTGCGGGAGTTGATTAGCATTTCAAAGAAAGTGGCACAGGAGGAAATGGAATTTGAGAAAGATCCGGAATCCATGAGCCAGACAGAGTTGGAAAAACTGATCAAGGATGTGACGAAGAAGATGCAGAAAGCGGCAGCAGAACTCAATTTTGAAGCGGCAGCGGAACTTCGGGATAAGATGATAAACTTAAAGAAAATGTATGAAGAAGCAAAGAAGTAGTGAGGTAGAACATGGCAGAAAAAGAACGGAAATATATCAAAATACGGGGAGCGAAAGAACATAATTTAAAAGGGATTGATGTGGACATTCCAAGGGATGAGTTTGTGGTGCTGACAGGACTTTCCGGTTCGGGAAAATCGTCGCTTGCGTTTGATACTATTTATGCAGAGGGACAGCGGCGGTATATGGAGTCTTTGTCTTCTTATGCAAGGCAGTTCTTAGGACAGATGGAAAAACCGAATGTGGAAAAAATAGAGGGACTTTCTCCGGCAATTTCCATTGATCAGAAATCTACAAACCGGAATCCGAGGTCTACGGTTGGAACCGTGACGGAGATTTATGATTATTTCAGGCTGCTCTATGCGCGGATTGGAATTCCACATTGTCCGAAGTGCGGCAAGGAGATTAAAAAACAGACAGTGGACCAGATGGTAGATCACATTATGGATATGCCGGGGGGGACAAAGATACAGCTTTTGGCACCGGTGGTGAGGGGGAGAAAAGGTGAACATCAGAAACTTCTGGAGCGTGCAAAGCGCAGCGGTTATGTCCGTGTGCAGATAGATGGCAGTATCTATGAATTGACAGAAGAAATAAAACTGGATAAGAACAAAAAGCATAACATCGAAATAGTAGTGGATCGTCTGGTGGTGAAGCCGGGGATAGAAAAGCGTTTGACAGACTCGATTGAAAATGTGCTGAATTTGGCGGAGGGGCTTCTGACTGTAGATGTTATCGGCGGAGAGCCGGTGCAGTTTTCGCAGAGTTTTTCCTGCCCAGACTGTGGAATCAGTATTGATGAAATAGAACCGAGAAGCTTTTCTTTTAACAATCCGTTCGGAGCCTGCCCGGAGTGTTTTGGTCTGGGATATAAGATGGAATTTGATGAGAATCTGATGATTCCTGATAAGAGTCTGAGTCTTGCAGAAGGCGCAATTCAGGCTATGGGATGGCAGTCTTCCGCAGATCCATCCAGTTATACGTATGCGACGTTAAAGGCGTTATCGGAGGAATATGGATTTTCTCTGGAAACACCATATAAGGATTTGCCGGAGGACATCCGTCATATGCTGATTTACGGAACGGATGGCAGAAAGGTTAAAGTACACTATCGGGGACAACGTGGAGTTGGGGTTTATGATGTGGCTTTTGAAGGGCTGATTCAGAATGTAAACCGCCGTTACCGGGAGACCGGATCAGATGCAATAAAACAGCAGTATGAAGAATTTATGCGTATTACTCCGTGTAAGTGCTGTGGTGGACAGCGTTTGAAAAAAGAATCACTTGCAGTGACAGTTTCGGATAAGAATATTTATGAAGTGACATCGTTGTCCATTCGTAAACTACAGGAATTCTTGAGTAATCTAGAACTTTCAAGGCAGCAGATGCTGATTGGGGAACAGATTTTGAAAGAGATTAAAGCACGAGTTGGTTTTTTGGTGGATGTTGGTTTGGATTATCTGACACTTGCCAGAGCAACGGGAACGCTTTCTGGTGGGGAAGCGCAGCGTATCCGTCTTGCAACGCAGATAGGATCCGGACTGGTGGGGGTTGCATATATTTTGGACGAGCCGAGTATAGGTCTGCATCAGAGGGATAATGACAAGCTGCTTGCTACTCTGCAGCATTTAAAGGAATTGGGCAATACATTGATTGTGGTGGAACATGATGAGGATACCATGCGGGCAGCGGATTGTATTGTGGATATTGGGCCGGGAGCCGGAGAACATGGTGGAGAAGTAGTTGCAATTGGGAATGCGGAAGAAATCATGAAAAATAAAAATTCTCTGACCGGAGCATATTTAAGCGGAAGAATCCAGATTCCAGTGCCGGAGATAAGAAGAAAGCCGACAGGATTTCTGACAATCAAAGGAGCCAGAGAGAATAATTTGAAAAATATTGATGTAAAGATTCCGCTTGGTGTTATGACCTGTATTACCGGGGTGTCTGGTTCTGGGAAAAGTTCCCTGACAAATGAAATTTTGTATAAACGTCTGGCAAGAGATTTGAACCGTGCGAGGACCATTCCGGGAAAACACGATGACATCCTTGGAATCGAGCAATTAGATAAAGTCATTGACATTGACCAGTCTCCAATCGGACGGACACCGCGCTCTAATCCTGCAACTTATACAGGTGTGTTTGATATGATTCGGGATTTGTTCGCAGCGACCCCGGATGCTAAGGCGAGAGGGTATAAAAAAGGGCGTTTCAGTTTTAATGTGAAAGGAGGACGCTGTGAAGCATGCTCCGGTGACGGTATTTTAAAAATTGAGATGCATTTTCTTCCAGATGTTTATGTTCCATGCGAGGTCTGCGGAGGCAAACGGTATAACCGTGAGACCCTTGAGGTAAAATATAAAGGTAAGAGTATTTATGATGTGCTTGATATGACGGTAGAAGAAGCATTGAAATTTTTTGAGAATGTACCTTCGATACAGCGCAAGATACAGACTTTATACGATGTGGGGTTATCCTATATCCGCCTGGGACAGCCTTCAACGGAACTATCCGGTGGTGAAGCACAGAGAATAAAATTGGCGACGGAGCTCAGTAAGCGTGGAACCGGAAAAACAATCTATATTCTGGATGAGCCGACGACAGGACTACATTTTGCAGATGTGCATAAATTAATCGAAATTCTGCGCAGACTTTCTGATAGTGGAAATACGGTGGTTGTCATTGAACACAATCTGGATGTTATAAAGACGGCAGATTACATTATTGATATGGGACCGGAAGGCGGAGATGGCGGCGGTACGGTTGTTGCAGAAGGTACGCCGGAGGAAGTGGCGAAAGTGAAGAAATCCTATACTGGCCAATACGTAAAAAAATATCTGGAGAGAGGAGAAAAAAGCCAAAAAAAGAAATAAAAAAAGCTGATACAAACAGTATCAGCAAACTTTCGGGGAGTACTTCCCAAATTCCAAGGAATCTGGGAAGCATGAGTTATGAAAAATTATATTAGCTTAATTAGCTAGTACAATACACACTATACAATAAAAATATGAACAAAATATGAACAAGATGTGAAATAAATGTAAAAAATGGCGGAGAAAAAAATATTGCGAAATTATTAAGAATGTATTGACTTTTGATATTTTAGAAAAAAATACTTTAAAAAATGGAAGTTATTGTATATAATAGGATTATATATGTAAGAATATGATTAAATGCACAGTCTGCCTTTTGAGATTGGCAGATATTCGACATAAATTGAAACAGATGAAAGGGGAAACATATCTATGGTTTCGACAGATATAGGAATTGACTTGGGAACAGCCAGCATTCTGGTATATATTAAAGGAAAAGGCGTTGTATTAAAAGAGCCATCTGTTGTGGCGTTTGATAGAGATACAAATAAAATTAAGGCAATTGGAGAGGAAGCAAGATTGATGCTTGGAAGAACGCCAGGCAATATTGTTGCGGTAAGACCTTTGCGTCAGGGTGTTATTTCTGACTATAAAGTTACAGAGCAGATGATTAAGTATTTTATTCAGAAGGCATTGGGCAAAAAGAGTTTTCGTAAGCCTCGTATCAGCGTGTGTGTACCGAGTGGTGTTACGGAAGTTGAGAAAAAGGCAGTTGAGGACGCAACTTATCAGGCAGGAGCAAGAGAGGTGGCAATTATCGAGGAACCGATTGCAGCTGCCATTGGTGCTGGAATTGATATTGCCAGACCTTGTGGAAATATGATTGTAGATATCGGTGGAGGAACAGCGGATATAGCTGTGATTTCACTGGGTGGATCTGTTGTCAGCACATCAATTAAAATTGCCGGAGATGATTTCGACGAGGCAATTGTTCGTTATATGAGAAAGAAGCACAATCTTCTGATTGGTGAACGGACTGCAGAAGATATTAAGATTAAGATTGGTACATGCTTTCCGTTGGCACAGGCAGATACGATGGATGTGCGCGGACGTAATCTGGTGACAGGTCTTCCGAAAACAGTGACCGTATCTTCCGAGGAGACGGAGGAAGCTCTGCGTGAGCCTACGCTTCAGATTGTTGAAGCAGTACACAGTGTATTGGAAAAAACACCTCCGGAACTGGCAGCCGATGTGGCTGACAGAGGTATTGTCCTGACAGGAGGTGGCTCTCTGTTACGTGGGTTGGAGGAGCTGATTGAGGACAGAACAGGAATCAATACTATGACGGCAGAGGAACCGATGACCTGTGTGGCAATCGGAACCGGAAAATTTGTTGAATTTCTTTCCGGAAAACGTGATGATGATTAAGATAAATGCCGATATATAATATAATGTAGGGAAAAGGGGCGCTTGGGACGTCCTGGGGAAGGAGCACATCATATGGTAAAAGGGTTATACACAGCGTATACCGGAATGATTATGGAACAAAACAGAATGGATATCCTGTCCAATAATCTTGCCAATAGCGCGACCAATGGTTACAAGAAGGAAGGGTGTACCGCACGTGCCTTTGAGGATCAGCTTGCGCTGAAGATAAAGGATACTTCAGAGTACAATATTCCAAAGAAGCTTGGCTATGTAAACATGGGTGTGAAAATCGGAGAAACTTATACCGATTGGAGCCAGGGAAATTTTGAAGTGACGGATAATGCGGAGGATGTTGCGATCGCAGGGGATGGTTTTTTTGCATTATCTTTTACCAATAAGCAGGGGGAGACTTCTGTAAAGTATACCAGAGATGGGGCTTTTAAAGTAAATGCTGCCGGTTATCTGGTAACAAAGGACGGAGATTATGTTCTGAATCAGAATGGAGCTATGAATGGGGATCCGGGTGCGGGGAATTATATTCGATTGGATCCGACACAGACTTTCCGTGTGGACGAGCTTGGCAATATCATCCAGAATAATCAGACAGTCGCAAGAATCGGTGTGGTTGATTTTGAAGATTACAATTATTTGCAGGAATATGGCGAGAATATGTATGACCTTGTTGAAGGAGGTCAGGCAATTGCATCTGATGCAACAGTAGAGCAGGGAACACTTGAAAAATCTAATGTGAATGTTGTAACTGAAATGGTAGATATGATTACTGTTTCGAGAGCATATGAGGCAAATCAGAAGTTGATTCAGACGATAGATTCTACATTGGAAAAAGCAGTAAATAATGTAGGTAAAGCTTGATAAAGGAGATGTGTGACATATGATGAGATCATTGTGGACTGGTGCATCAGGTATGATTGCCCAGCAGACCAATGTGGATACGATTGCAAACAATCTTTCTAATGTTAATACCAGTGGCTACAAAGCAGAAAAAACAGAATTTAAGTCACTGTTGTATCAAACAGTGCAGACGAAGACGACATCTGCCAATGGTGAGGAAAAACCGATTTCTGCACAGGTAGGACTTGGAACAAGGGTTGCTTCCAATACTTCGATTTTTACACAGGGTGCGTTGACTGCAAACGACAGTGGTTCTGCATTTGCAATTGAAGGAGATGGCTTGTTTGCGGTAAGAGGCGCAGACAGGGAGATTTATTATACCAGAAATGGTAACTTTTCTTGGGTAAAGGACGGAAATGTAGTTTCACTGTGTACACAGGAAGGTTATCATGTGCTGGATTCTAATGGAAATGTCATTTCCCTTCCGGCAAATGTAACATCTGAGAGTGTGGTATTTCAGAGTAATTCCGGAGATCTTGGTTATGAAGATGGTGCTGGAAATTATCATGCATTGAATCAGAGGATTGGAATCTATCAGTTCCGTAATCCGGCAGGTTTGGAAAAACAGTCAAATAGCCTGTTGGCAGTGACTGAAGCATCCGGCGAGGCGATGAGCGAATATACGAACAATAACCTTACCCGAAGCAAAGTTGTTCAGGGTTATCTGGAAGCTTCTAATGTGCAGCTTGCAGAAGAAATGGTAAATCTGATTATTGCTCAGAGAGCATATGAGATGAATTCCAAAGTAATTACAACCTCGGATGATATGCTTGGAATGGCGAACCAGTTGAAACGATAAGGTGAGATAAGATAAGGAGGATTTCCCTATGAGTATGGCGCTGGATGCAATTACATCTTATGCAAATACACAGGCAAATCAGGCAAGTACAAATGCATTAGAGGAAAAGCTGAATACAGATTTTTCCAAGGCATCGGATGAAGAATTGATGAGTGTGTGTAAGGACTTTGAATCTTATTTTCTGGAGCAGGTCCTAAAACAGGTAGAGAAGACTATTAAGATAGATGACGATGAGGAAAGCTCCTATGCATCTCAGGTGGTAGATTGTTTTAAAGACACTGCAATTGAAACGCTTGCGGATGAAATTACGGAACAGAGCGGCGGAAGTTTTGCGCAAACGATGTATGAGCAAATGAAAAGAAATTATAATTTGTAGAAAATAGAGCGGTGGATAAAACTGTCAGAACATCTGGCAGTTTTATTTTGTTACCATACATTTGAAAGGGAAGGATAGAGTTCGTGGATGTAATTACAGGATATGTGGATCATATTATATTTCGCAATTCGGATAATGGATATACTGTGCTGAATCTGGTCAATGCTGACAGGGAAATAACCTGTGTCGGGATATTTTCTGCAATCAGTGAGGGAGAAAATATTGAGGTGACCGGGGAATATGTGGAACATCCGACTTATGGAAAGCAGTTCAAAGCAGATCATTTTGAGGAAAAGGAACCGACGGATGAACTCTCTATTGAACGTTACCTGGGTTCTGGGGCCATTAAGGGGGTCGGTGCAGCACTTGCAGCGAGAATTGTGAGACGGTTTAAGACAGATACATTTCGTATTATTGAGGAGGAACCGGAACGGCTGGCGGAGATAAAGGGAATCAGTGAACGCAAAGCAATGGAAATATCTGACCAGGTGGCAGAAAAACGTGATTTACGTCAGACGATGATTTTTCTGCAACAGTATGGCATATCACTGACATTGGCAGTGAAGATTTATCATACCTATGGACAGCAGGTGTATGGGATTATAAAAGAAAACCCGTATAAATTGGCAGACGACATTGAAGGCGTAGGATTTCGGATTGCGGATGAAATTGCCGGACGGGTGGGGATTCGGACAGATTCTGATTTTCGTATCCGAAGCGGAATCTTGTATGCACTATTGCAAGCTTCGGTGGATGGACATACCTATTTGCCAGAGGAAGAATTGACAAAACGCGCCAGCGAGCTTTTGGAAGTAGACGGTGACCTGATTGAAAAGCATTATATGGATCTTGCCATTGAACGGAAATTGGTGTTGAAAGAAAAGGATGGGAAAATGCAGATATATGCGGCTTCCTACTATTATATGGAAAATAACTGTGCGGTACTTTTACATAATTTGGATATGGCCTATGATGTGCCGGACATTGAGATTATGGAGCGTATCCGAAAGATAGAAAAGCAGACGGGGATGGAACTGGATGAAAAACAGGTTTCTGCGGTGAAGGAAGCGGTACGAAATGGACTTCTTGTTATTACCGGAGGACCGGGTACAGGGAAAACAACCACGATAAATACGATTATCAAGTATTTTGAACTGGAAGGAATGGACATTTTTCTCGCGGCACCTACGGGGAGAGCGGCGAAGCGTATGAGCGAAATGACAGGTTATGAGGCGAGAACGATTCACCGGATGTTGGAGATTTCGGGAGGGGCAGAAGGAAATGCAGGGTTTGAACGCAATGAGAATAATCCGCTTGAAACAGATGTGATTATTATCGATGAGATGTCTATGGTAGATATTAATTTGATGCATTCGTTGTTAAAAGCGGTGATACCTGGAACGAGACTGATCCTGGTGGGAGATGTAAACCAGCTTCCGAGTGTGGGCGCAGGGTGCGTGCTAAAAGATATTATTGATTCAAGCCGTTTTCATGTGGTGAAATTGACAAAGATTTTTAGGCAGGCGAGTCAGAGCGATATTATTGTAAATGCCCATAAAATCAATCGGGGCGAAGAAGTGGTGTTAGATAATAAGAGTATGGATTTCTTTTTCCTGAAGCGTTACGATGCTGATGTGATTATCAGCGTTATCATACAGTTGATACAGCAGAAACTTCCTAAATTCGTGGATGCAACCCCGTATGATATACAGGTGTTGACACCGATGCGGAAAGGGCTGGTGGGTGTAGAACGGTTAAACCGGATTTTGCAGCAGTATTTAAATCCACCGGATAAAAATAAGGCGGAGCACGAATACGGTGATGGCCTGTTTCGAGAAGGGGACAAGGTCATGCAGACAAAGAACAATTATCAGATGGAATGGGAAGTACAGTCAAAGTATGGGTTTGCATTGGACAAGGGTTTGGGCATATTCAATGGAGATATGGGAATTGTGCGAAAGATCAATGATTATACGGAAACCATGACGGTGGAATTTGATGAAGGAAAAATGGTGGAGTATCCGTACAAAATGCTTGAGGAGCTAGAACTTGCTTATGCGATTACAATTCATAAATCCCAGGGAAGTGAGTATCCGGCGGTTGTGATTCCGCTCTTAAATGGGCCACGGATGTTGATGAACCGAAATCTTTTGTATACTGCAGTTACCCGGGCGAGAAAATGCGTGACGCTGGTGGGAAATGAAGTTACTTTCTATGAGATGGCGGCGAATATTACGGAACAAAAACGCTACAGTGGATTGAAAGACCGTATTTTGGAGCAAGCGGAATAAAAAGGGACGGGAAATATGGCGAAAAGCCGATTTTCCCGTCCTTTGTCGTTGTCGAAATTACGCTAATAAAGCTTTGTCATTTGCAAATTCTTCACCGCTGATTTCTTCAAATTTCATCAGTAGATCTTCTACGGTCAGATTCTTTTTTTCTTCTCCGGATATATCAAAAATAATCTTTCCGTCATTCATCATAATCAAGCGATTGCCGTGAACGATGGCATCTTTCATGTTGTGTGTTACCATCATGGCAGTCAAATGATTTTCAGCAATGATTTTGTCGGAGAGAGATAGAACCTTCGCTGCGGTTTTGGGGTCTAAAGCTGCAGTGTGCTCATCCAGCAAAAGTAGCTTTGGTTGTTTTAAAGTTGCCATCAAGAGTGTGAGAGCCTGACGTTGGCCGCCGGACAACAGCCCGACTTTTGAGGTCATGCGGTCTTCCAGACCTAAATCCAGTTCCTTTAACAGCTCATGGTATTTTTTTCGCTCATTGTGGGTGATACCCCATTTTAATCCTCTGGACGCTCCCCTTCTTGCGGCAAGGGCAAGATTTTCTTCGATTTCCATGGTAGCAGCGGTTCCGGTCATAGGGTCCTGAAATACGCGTCCGAGATAGGTGGCTCTTTTGTATTCCGGAAGACCGGTGATGTCCTGACCGTCAATAATCAAGGAGCCGGAATCTACCGGCCAGACACCAGCGATTGCGTTTAACAGTGTGGACTTTCCGGCACCGTTTCCCCCGATGACAGTGACAAAGTCACCATCATTTAAGGTGAGGGAGACACCGTTTAAAGCGTGCTTTTCGTTAATGGTACCGATATTAAAAGTTTTATAAATATTTTTGATTTCCAGCATATCAGTTCCCTCCGTTCTTTGCCGCCTTTTTAAAAGAAGTTTTTGACTTTCCTTTTAAATATGGAACTGCAAGGAAAATAGAAACTACAATGGCGGAGAACAGCTTCATGTCTTCGGATGGAAGACCGAGCCATAATACAAAAGCAATAACCACATAGTAAATGATAGCACCAATCGCAACAAAAGCCAGGCGTCCGATGAAATTCAAACGTTTTCCGAAAATGGCTTCGCCCAGGACTTCACCGATGATTACAGCGGCAAGACCGATGACGATGGCACCGCGTCCCATGTTGACATCCGAATTGCCCTGGTACTGTGCGTACAAACCGCCAGCAAGTCCGACAAGTCCGTTGGAAAGAACAAGAGCCAGAACTTTGGCAAAATTTGTGTTGATTCCCTGGGCTCTTGACATATTCGGATTGCATCCGGTCGCGCGAATTGTAAAGCCCTGTTCTGTTCCAAAATACCAGTAGAGGACACCGATGATTACGACCAGAAAAATAACTGTGGTTACAATGGCAGCCGGTATATATCGCAGTGAAACGACGAGATTATACTTGTCTACGCTGACAGCTTGATTGGAACGACCCATAATATTCATATTGATAGAATAAAGGGCAATCTGCGTCAGAATGCCGGAGAGAATATCTGGTATGCCGAGAACAGTATGTAAAATTCCGGTGACAAGTCCGGCAAGCATACCTGCAGCAAATGCAAAAATAAGTGCAACAGCAGGAGGCCAGCCGTTTAAAATCAGCATAACTGCGACAGCACCGCCAGTACCTAAGGTGCCGTCCACAGTGAGGTCTGCAAAGTTCAAAATTTTGTAAGTAATGTAAACACCGAGTGCCATAATGCCCCAGATAAGTCCCTGAGCGACGGAGCCCGGCATGGCGCGGAAAAGTGATAATACATTCATGGCGTCAACCTCTATTCTTCTGTTGCAAGTTTTTCGTAACCTTCAGGGATAGTGATACCGAGTGCTTCTGCGATATCTGCGTTGTACTCTTTGGTGGTAGCGTTTGCATACTGGATTTCCATAGTTCCTGGATCAGTGCCGTTTACTAAGATGTCATAGGCCATTTCACCAGCTGCGTATCCGATGTCGTAGTAGCTGATGGAAAGAGTGGCAAGAGCTCCCTGACAGATGCCTTCTTCTCCGGCAATGACCGGGATACCTGCCGGAACAGTGATATTTTTTACAATATCTACATTGGCAGCCATTGTATTGTCTGTCGGAATATATAAGCAGTCACATTCTGATACAGCCTTGGTCACAACGGACTGGATTTCGTTGGAATCTGCGGCGGTATATTCTTTGTAAGCAATGCCGTCCTTGTCCAGATAAGATTCAATCTGTTCTGCCTGGAATACGGAATTTGCTTCTGAGGAACAGTAAATAATACCGACATTGGAAACATCCGGAACCAGTTCTTTTATCATGGCGGCCTGCTGGTCTAACGGAGCAAGGTCAGAGGTTCCGGTGATGTTGGTGCCGGAAGTGCCTTCCCAGTCATCTGCATTTAAAGCAGTTGCGTAGTCAGTGATGGAAGTTCCGACGATTGGAATCGTATTTGTTGCAGCAGAAGCGGCCTGCAAAGAGGCGGTCGCATTTGCAAGGATCAGATCTACGTTATCCGCAACAAACCCGGTACAAATGGTGGCGCAGTTTGTTTCCTCGCCTTGAGCATTCTGAACATCAAATACCACATTTTCTTCTCCGAGCTTTTCTTTTAAAGCATCCTCAAAGCCCTGTGTGGCGGAATCCAAAGCTTCGTGTTCTACGAGCTGACAGACACCGATGTGATAAACTTTTCCATCTGCGGAAACTTCGGTAGAAGCCGCAGAATCAGAAGAAGCGGTGGAGCTGGAAGCAGACTGGCTGGTGGAAGATTCACTGCCACCGCAGCCGGTGAGACTAAACATCATGGCAACAGCCATGAAAGCAGATAAAAATTTCTTTTTCATAAACATGTCCTCCTGTTTCTTTATCATTACCATCTTTTATACTTTTAAGTGTTAAAGTAATAAACACCCTAAATTATAGAGATAGGGTAAATCAAAGTCAATCCCTAAATGGGGGGAGAAAAATGGTTTTTTTAGGAAAAATTAAGAAAAACATAATAGTATTTCCGGAAACACTGTGTTATGCTTGGAAAGGCCTTGAGAGAGAAGAAAGGTCGTATTTGTTTTGAAACAAATAAAAGATGTTATAAAGGAACTTTTGTTTCCGCGCAGATGCCCAATCTGCGATGAAGTGCTCCCGGTGCTGGCAGTCTGGGAGACTTCCCGTCTGATTTGCCCGGCGTGCAGACGGATGGTGGAGCGGGTAAAAATAAAAGAGCCGGTGTGTAAAAAGTGTGGGAAACCGATTGCGGAGAAGCGACAAGAATACTGTACAGATTGTGAAAGAAAAAAACATGAGTTTGTACAGGGGAAAACGGTGTTTGCTTACCAGGACCCGATGCGGGAATCATTGTACCGGTTTAAGTACAGTAACCGCAGGGAGTATGCGGATTTTTATGCAGAAGAAGCATTGAGGCACTATGAAAAATGGATATTATATAGGAAGATACAGGTCATTGTTCCTGTGCCGCTTCATAAATCGAGGATGAGGCGGCGCGGATATAATCAGGCAGAGCTATTTGCAAGAGCTTTAGGAGAGCGCATGGGAATACCAGTGCGGACAGATCTGCTGATCCGGGAAAAAAATACGGTACCGCAAAAAGAACTGAGCGAGACAGAACGAAAAAATAATCTTAAAAATGCTTTTAAAATCACAGAAAATATAGTACAATTATCATATATATTATTGGTGGATGATATATATACCACCGGAAGTACGATAGACGCTGCTACGCTTGCGTTGAAACGGGCGGGCGGAACATACATATATTTCATCTGCATCAGCAGTGGCAGAGGATTTTAGGAGGGCATTACAATATGGAAGTAAAAAATTGCAAAGGTTGTGGAAGGTTATTTAACTATTTGGGAGGTCCGCCACTTTGTCCGGCTTGTGTCGCAGGGCTGGAAAAGAAGTTCGTAGAGGTAAAGGAATATATTCGGAATCATCCGGCTGCCACCATGAATGAAGTTGCAGAGGAAAATGATGTGTCAACAAAGCAGATCAGACAGTGGATTCGTGAGGAACGTCTTGCGTTTACAGATGATTCTCCGATAGGCATTGAGTGTGAAAACTGCGGAGCAATGATTAAGACCGGACGGTTTTGCGATGCCTGCAAATCGAAGTTGCAAAATAATCTTATGAATGCGATTGATAAGCCTAAGAGACCGGAACCGAAGAAACAGGTGCGGGATGGAGAGAGAATGCGCTTTTTGGATCAATAATAGGAATGAAATATGTAAAACTGCCGTTTGATACGGCAGTTTTTTTACGGATTTTTTTAAAAAACTTTTCAATAGATTTATACTATGCTATAATGAAAACAATGCTTATATGATGGGGTGGACTATGATTGACGAAGAACGCGTAAGGCAAATGACAAAAATGGCCATATATGAGGAAGGTGAAGGAAGGCAGTACATACCGATGACTCAGTATTTTCGCCATGATTATGTAGGGAAAGAACTGGTAAAAAGTGTGATTGGTGGTACGCTGGCATTTGCATTGATGTGTGTCGTCTATCTGTCTTTTGAAATGGAAAATTTTATGGATAATATCAACCAGATTGATCTGGTACAGTTTGTAACGGGGATTCTTGTGAAATATGGAATCTTTATGGCGGTTTACCTTCTGATTACATATGTAGTGTATAATGTCCGTTACAGTGATGGGAGAAGGCACGTTAAACAGTTTTATGAACACCTGAAAAAGGTAAATAAGATTTACGAACAGGAAGAAAAATAAAGTTTCTGCCTATTAGGAGGATAATTCATGGAAACCTTGTTGGAATTAAAGGATAGACTTAAGAGTTTTTACAGTAAATATGAGATATATATGATGCCTGTGCTGAAGTTTGTGCTGGCTTTCACCCTGTTTCTTGTTATTAATAAAAATATTGGGTTTATGGAGCAGTTAGATAGTCTACCAATTATTATTATACTGGCGCTGTTATGCTCGATTCTGCCGCCGAATGTTACGGTTCTGTTCGGGGTATTGCTGACGCTGGCACATCTGTATGCGCTTTCTAAGGAAGTATTCCTGACAGGACTGATTTTATTTCTTCTGTTAGGACTGCTCTATTTTCGATTTGCACCGAAGGAAGGTTATCTTGCAGCGCTTACACCAATTTGCTTTGTGTTTCGGATTCCTTATGTAATGCCGTTGGCAGAGGGACTTTTATATAAGCCGTATGCACTGTTTTCTGTTGCATGCGGAACGGTTGTTTATTATTTTTTGGATGGTGTAAAGATGAATAAAGCCACCTTGAGCAGTGTGGCAGAGGAAGACAGTGCAACCTCTAAATTTGCCGCGGCATTGAACCAGCTTATTGGGAATCGGGAAATGTATCTTGTGCTGGCTACTTTTGTGCTGGCAATGCTTTTGGTATATGCGATTCGCCAGATGAATGTGGATCATGCCTGGTCAGCAGCGATTTTGGTTGGAATTTTGGTGGAATTTTCCATTATTTTTGCGGGTTATATGTTTCTTGGAATTAGCGGAAAAACGTTTTCGTTGATTCTTGGAAGTGCAGTTTCTACAGGGATAGCATTTCTTTTGAAATTTCTGTTCTTTCATGTGGATTATGTGCGGACAGAACGGGTGCAGTTCGAAGATGATGAATATTATTATTATGTAAAGGCGGTGCCAAAGATTTCGGTTACCCAGTCAAAAAAACAGGTCAAAAAGTTTAATAGTAAGACGTCAAAGCCGGACAATCGGAAAAAAGAACGCATAACAAGAGAACAGCTTGCAGAAGATATGGATATTGACAGCGAATTACTGAAATAAATGAAAAAAATGGAAGGAAGTGAGACTGCATGCAGAACATGATGGGAGTTCTTGGGGCTTTCAAGGAGAAATACCTTGTCTGGATGAACCTGCCAAGCATTACCCAAACAGATATTATAGAGATTATTATCATTGCGTTTCTACTCTATCATGTCATGCTGTGGTTTAAGAGCACAAGAGCATGGACCTTATTTAAAGGTCTGGTCGTGATTCTTGTGTTCGTCCTTATAGCGGCACTGTTCCAGATGAATACAATCTTATGGATTGCTGGAAGGGCGTTAAATGTTGGTCTTATGGCACTTGTTGTAGTATTTCAGCCGGAATTACGGAAAGCATTGGAGGATTTGGGACGGAAGAATTTTGTCGCATCTATTTTTTCCTTTGATTTTTCCAAAGATGGGGAAGAAAAGTTCAGTGAGCGGACGGTAAATGAATTGGTGAAAGCGTGCTATGAGATGGGTAAGGTCAAGACCGGAGCTTTGATTGTTATTGAAAATGAAATTTTGCTGACAGAGTATGAAAGAACCGGAATCACACTGGATTCCCAACTTTCCAGCCAGTTATTGATTAATATATTTGAAAAAAACACACCATTGCATGATGGTGCTATTATTGTGCGCGGAGACCGTGTACTGGCAGCAACGTGCTATCTGCCACTTTCTGATAATATGGAACTTAGCAAAGAACTTGGAACCAGACATAGAGCGGCAGTGGGCATCAGCGAAGTCAGTGATTCACTGACGATTGTTGTGTCTGAGGAAACAGGAAAGGTTTCGATTGCAGTCAGAGGCGTGCTGTATCGTAATGTAGATGCAGACTTCTTGCGCAGTAAGCTTGATTTTATGCGGAAGAATGATGTGGAAACCAGACGTTTGGATTTATTAAAAAGGAGGCTGAAAAATGCTAAAAAAGTTCGGCAGCATGATAATAAATAATTTTGGCCTTAAAATACTGTCAATCATCTTTGCGGTAATTCTGTGGCTGGTGGTTGTGAATGTGGATGATCCGAAGATTACAAAGACGTTTACGACGACAATTACTATTGCTAATGAATCGGCAATCAGCGATATGGGCAAATACTATGAAGTGGTAGATGGAAGAAATACGGTCAGCTTTGCTGTTTCGGCGAAGCGATCTTTAATCGAGGATTTGAGTGGTTCTGATTTTAAGGCAGTGGCTGATATGAGTGCGATTGAAGATTTGAGCCGTGTTCCGATTGAAATATCGGCGATTCACTATACAAATCAGATTTCTATTGTTACCAGAAACCAGTATCTTGATGTTACGGTAGGCGATTTGCAGACGCAGTCGTTTATTATCGTGCCGAGGGATTCCGGCACACCAGCAAGTGGCTCTGTGGTAGGTGAGGTCAGTGCTTCTCCAAATGTGCTTAAAGTTTCCGGTCCGGCAGAAATTATTTCAACGATTGATAAAGTGACGGCGACAATTGATGTGACGAATATGTCTATGGATATATCGGATAATGTGATACCGAAATTGTATGATAAAGATGGGAATGAGATAGACACTACAGATTTAAATATGAACCTGTCTGCAGTTACCGTAAGTGCAAATATTTTAAATACCAAGGATGTTGGATTGAACTTTCAGACTACGGGAGAACCGGCAGAAGGGTACCAGCTCACCGGAGTTTCCTATGAGCCGGAGACAGTTCAGGTAAAGGGAAACGCAGAGGATTTGAATCGGCTGGATATGATTGTAATACCAAAGGCAGTTTTGGATATTGAGAATGCACAGGGAGATATCACAAAGACAGTGGATATCAGTTCTTATCTGCCGAATGGTGTGGAACTGGTTGATCCGTCTGAAAAGGATATTTCCGTAACTGTAGAGATTGAGCAGGCATCTTCCAAGGTGTTTGATATGCCGGTGGCAAATATTGCTGTAAATAATCTAAAATACGGTTATGAAGCAGAGTTTAAGGGAGATACCGTAAAGGTAACGATTGCGGGATTTGCATCGGATTTGGACGATTTGGAAGCGTCGAAGCTGACAGGAACAGTAGACGCCAGCGGATTGAAAGAAGGGGAACACACAATGGCATTGAAACTGGATTTGCCGGAACAGTATTCCGCATCCGGAACGCAGACGGTGACCTTTGAAATCGTAAAGAAATAAAAGAGAGTTTTTTTGGAGGAAAAAATAGAAATGGGTAGAATGTTTGGGACAGACGGTGTGAGAGGCGTTGCAGGGGCAGAGCTTACGATAGAACTGGCAACACAGCTTGGTCAGGCCGGGGCATATGTACTGACGAAAGAACAGGCACATCAGCCGACAATCATTGTAGGTTGTGATACAAGAATTTCTGGAGGTATGCTGGCGAGTGCGTTGATGGCTGGAATCTGTTCTGTTGGAGCAAACGCGATTTATGTGGGAGTGATGCCGACGCCGGCAATCGCGTATCTGACCAGAAAACATAAAGTGGATGCGGGGGTTGTGATTTCTGCTTCCCATAATCCGATGGAATTTAATGGAATTAAGTTTTTTAATGGGGAAGGTTATAAGCTTTCCGATGCACTGGAGGATGAGATTGAGGAATTAATCCGCAATAACATGAAAGATGTGGTGCTTCCGATAGGTTCCGGTGTGGGAAGAATTGATTATCGGTTTGACTTAAGAGAAGAATACGTAGAATTTATGAAAAAGTGTGTTCCTGTAGATTTAAATGGATTAAAGATCGTAGTTGACTGTGCGGAGGGAGCTTCCTATTATACATCAGTGCGGACACTGGAGGATTTGGGGGCAAATCTGATTCCAATCCATATTAATCCGGATGGAACTAACATCAATGCAAACTGTGGATCTACACATATGGATGAATTGCAGGCGAGAGTCGTATATGAGAAAGCGGATCTTGGAATTGCTTTTGACGGAGATGCAGACCGTATGCTGGCAGTAGATGAAAACGGAAATGTGGTGGATGGAGATCAGCTAATGGCAATCTGCGGAAACTATATGAAAGAAAAAGGAACGTTACAAAAGAATACAATTGTTGTGACGGTTATGACAAATCTTGGATTTACACTGATGGGTGAAAAAAATGGCATCCATGTGGAAAAAACGAAGGTTGGTGATCGCTATGTGCTTGAAAATATGCGGGAAAATGGCTATAATATCGGCGGTGAGCAGTCCGGGCATATTATTTTCTTAGATGACAATACCACAGGTGACGGACTCTTAAGTGCATTGCATTTATTGCAGGTTATGGTGGAAACCGGCAAAAAATTGTCGGAGCTTGCGGCTGTAATGGAGGTGCTTCCACAGGCATTGGTAAATGCAAAAGTTCCAAATCATAAGAAAGATAAATTCATGGAATATACAGAGATTTCGGAAGCTATTAAGCGGGTGGAAGAAAAGTTTAACGGAGAAGGGCGGGTGCTAATTCGTCCATCGGGAACAGAACCGTTGGTTCGTGTTATGATAGAAGGAAAAAATCAGTCAGAAATTGATGAGGAAGCAAAAAAACTGGCAGATTTAATTACGAAAATTATGTTATAAGCAGGTTGGAGGTTGAAAAACAAAATGGTAAGTCAGAAAGTAAAGATAACAAATCCTACCGGACTGCATCTGCGTCCGGCAGGTATTTTATGTAAAGAGGCAATGCAGTACAAATCATTGATTACATTCCGTTATCGCGAGACGATGGTGGCAAATGCAAAAAGTGTCTTGAGTGTGCTGGGAGCATGTGTAAAATCCGGAGATGAAATTGAATTTATCTGTGAGGGAGAGGATGAAACAACGGCTTTGCAGGCAATGGTTGATGCAGTAAACAGCGGATTGGGAGAGTAAACAGACTATGATGAATTTTAAAAAATACAAACGTGTTCCTGTTTTGGATTACCCGGAAAGAGAGTGGCCGGCGAAGGAGATTATGAAAGCTCCGGCCTGGTGCAGCGTAGATTTGCGGGATGGCAATCAGGCACTGATTGACCCAATGACGGTAGATGAAAAAATAGAAATGTTTCAGCTTTTATTAAAGCTTGGATTTAAGGAGATTGAAATCGGATTTCCGGCAGCATCCCAAATTGAATTTGATTTTCTGCGGAAACTGGTAGAAGAAAACATGATACCGGATGATGTGACAGTACAGGTGCTGACACAGTGCAGGGAACATTTAATTGATCGCACTTTTGAAGCGATTCAGGGTATAAAAAATGTAATTGTACATATTTATAATTCCACATCCGTTCTGCAGAGGGATGTGGTGTTTCGGATGGATAAAGAAGCAATCAAACAAATTGCCATTGACGGAACTAACATGGTAAAGGAACGGATGAAGAACTGTGAGAGCAATATCACGCTCGAATATTCACCGGAAAGCTTTACCGGGACAGAGCTGGAATTTGCGCTGGATATTTGTACGGCAGTGCAAAAGACATGGAATCACGCTAATGAAAATAAAATCATTTTCAATCTTCCGGCAACTGTTGAGATGACAACACCGAATGTTTATGCGGACCAGATTGAATGGATGAATAAACATTTTGAGGACAGGGATAATATTATATTAAGTGTTCATCCGCATAATGACCGTGGAACGGGCGTGGCAGCCACGGAGCTTGCGTTACTGGCGGGAGCAGACCGGGTGGAAGGCACTTTGTTTGGAAACGGAGAGCGTACCGGAAATGTGGACATTTTGACGTTGGCGTATAATATGTTTTCACAGGGAATCAATCCGGGGCTGGAGCTTGCGGATGTCAATGAAATTCGCGAGGTTTATGAACGCTGCTGCAAAATGAAAGTGGGTATGCGGCATCCTTATGCCGGTAAACTGGTATTTACCGCGTTTTCCGGTTCTCATCAGGATGCAATCAACAAAGGTATTCATGCTATGAATGAACGAGGAGACGGTATTTGGGAAGTGCCATATCTTCCAATCGATCCGTCTGACCTGGGCAGACAGTATGAGCCGATTGTCCGTATCAATAGTCAGTCCGGGAAAGGCGGTGTGGCTTTTGTTATGGATGCAGCATATGGTTACAAGCTGCCGAAAGAAATGCAGCGTGAATTTGCAGATGTGATTCAGAAAATATCAGAGAAGCAGGGAGAGGTTTCCCCATCTGCGATTATGGATAAATTCCGTGAAGAATATCTGGATATAAAAGAGCCATTTACTTTTATCCGTGCAAAAGTTGAGGAGCCGGAAGAAGAAGGAACGACCCATGTGACTTTGCTGTTTGGTTATAAGGGTGAGGAAATGCGTGCGGAAGCAGACGGAAATGGCCCAATTAATGCAGCGATTCAGGCAATCCGAAGAAAAGTGCCGCAGGTAGATGTTCATGTCTTAAATTACTCGGAACATGCTTTGAGTGAGGGATCGGAGGCAAAAGCGGCGGCTTACATACAGATGGAGGATGCACATACCGGAAAGATTACTTTTGGCGTGGGCGTAAGTTCCAACATCACAAGAGCATCCATTTGTGGAATGTTCAGCGCATTAAACAGACTTTCCAGATAAGGAGTTATAGTTTATGAAAAAGTTGTTTCAGAAAGTAAAAGAAAAT
>CAMBKU010000041.1 GCA_945868305.1 uncultured Lachnospiraceae bacterium
GAAAAGACAATCGCTGATTTGGAAAGCCAGGGAATGAAAGCTATGATTGTAGATTTGCGTTACAATGGCGGAGGAATGATTACGGCAGTTACGCAGATGTTGGACGATATTCTGCCGGAGGGACTTTTGGTTTATACGGAGGATAAGTATGGTAAACGCCAGGAATTCCATTCTTCGGGAGATACGAAACTGGATTATCCGATGGTAGTGTTAGTCAATGAATACAGTGCCAGCGCTTCGGAAATTTTTGCAGGGGCAATTCGGGATTATGATTATGGAACACTCATTGGAACTACAACTTATGGAAAAGGTGTAGTACAGAAAATAATTCCGTTGGAGGATGGAGATGCCATAAAGCTTACCATCGCAAAATACTATACGCCAAAGGGAGAAAATATCCAGGGAACCGGAATTGAGCCGGATATCACGCTGGAATATGAGTATCTGGGAGATTCGGAAGCGGAATTTGATATTTACAAGGATAATCAGGTGGCAAAGGCCATCGAGGTATTGGAAGGCGAGATGCAGCAGTAATGCAAAACACAAATGAATGGCTTAAAGAGCAGTTGAAACAATATAGTGAAAAAGAGTATCAGAAATTTTCATCCGCGCTTCTTCCGGGAGCAGACAATGTGCTCGGAGTCCGGCTTCCGCGTTTGCGGAAGCTTGCAAAAGAGCTGGCGAAAGGCGACTGGGAGAGTTATCTTTCCCAAGCTTTGGATGATTCTATGGAAGAAACCCTGCTTCAGGGGATGACACTTGGTTATGTAAAGGCTTCTTTTGCAGAAAAGAAGCCTTATTTAGACTGTTTTGTTGGTAAGATAGAAAACTGGTCAGTGTGTGACAGCACCTGTAGTAGCATGAAGCCGGTCTATGCGGAAGATGTGGAAAAGTTCTTTGCATATGCCTGCCAATGTGTAAAAGACGACCGTGAGTTTGTCATCCGTTTTGGTGTGGTTATGATACTGGACTATTATATAACAGAAAGTTATATACATGAAGTTCTTCCACTTTTAGATGAAGTGGTTCATGACGGATATTATGTCAAAATGGCAGTAGCGTGGGCAATTTCCATCTGTTATGTGAAATTTCCAGAAGAAACCATGATTTTATTGCAAAATAGCAAAATGGATGATTTTACCTATAATAAAGCATTACAGAAAATTACGGAATCCCATCAGGTGTCGAAAGAGGATAAGGCAGTTATCCGCAGTATGAAACGGCGGAGCAGATAAACACGCTGCTCTTAATTTTTCATATAATGGGAGATGATCCGGCAGTGGATTGCGGAATGATTGGTAGAATATATTTCATTGTATAAAACTCCGTTACTTTCACAAACTAACAGAGAAAACGCTTGTTAGCGCTATAAAGTGAAAAAGGAGAACAGGGAAATGAAAGAACACACCATTGCACTTTTAACCGAATGTGAAGCAGGTTTAAAGATGGCAACTTCATCCATGGAGCAGACGCTTCCAAAGCTTACGGACCCGGGGTTTAAGACCATGTTTCAGGGTTATTATACCAAGCATGCCAAGTTGCAGGAGGAGTGCCGCAGGCAGCTAAAGGAGCAGGAGGAATGCGGGAATCAATATGAGAAAAATCCACCACTTGTTGCAAAATTTATGTCAGATATGAAAATTGCCAGATGTGATGACCGGGAGGAAGTTGCTGATTTTTATACCGACGGATGCAATATGGGAATGAAATCTGTGGCAAAATATCTGAATAAGTATATGCAGGCATCGGAGGAGAGTATTAGCCTGGCGCGAAAGATCATTAAGCTGGAACAGCACTTTATGGAGGATTTACGGGCTTACCTGTAAGAGTAAGAGATACAAAAGAAGTGGAGCTCGTTGACGAACCAGGGCAATACCGATATAATGAAAAAGTAAGAATTTCCCAAAAACAAGGGGAGAAAAAAGGAAAGTTGGTGATTCTGTGGTTGAATTAGATTCTTATAAAGTAAAATTGAATTCTTACAAAAGTCCGCTACAGGAAGTGAGGGATTCACTTTGACCTGGCGAACAAGGATCAAAGGATAGAAGAATTAGAGAGGGAAATGGAGGCTCCGGGTTTCTGGGATGATATTGAGGGTTCTCAAAGGAAGATGAAGGAGCTTAAGAGCCTGAAGGATGACAGGACGGTTTATGCCGAACTGGAAGAAAAATTTGAAGACATTGAGACATTGATTGAAATGGGTGAGGAAGAAAACGATCCTGAGCTGGTTCCGGAAGTGGAAGAAGCCATGAGAGAGTTTGAGGAATCATTTGAAAAAATCCGTATCAAGACGTTGCTTTCCGAGCAGTATGATGGGGATAATGCGATTGTTTCGCTTCATGCCGGAGCCGGAGGAACAGAGTCCTGTGACTGGTGTCAGATGCTGTACCGTATGTATACCAGATGGGCGTCCGATAAGGGATTTTCTGTGGAAGTGCTGGATTCCCTGGATGGAGATGAAGCTGGTATTAAGTCCATTACATTTCAGGTAAATGGAGAAAATGCTTATGGCTATCTGAAATCGGAGCACGGGGTACATCGTCTGGTGCGTATCTCACCTTTCAATGCGGCGGGAAAACGGCAGACCTCTTTCGTTTCCTGTGATGTTATGCCGGATATCGAAGAAGATATTGACATTGAGGTAAAGGACGAGGATATTCGTATTGATACCTATCGTTCCAGCGGTGCCGGAGGTCAGCATATCAATAAGACTTCATCGGCAATCCGTATTACCCATTTCCCAACAGGAATTGTGGTTACCTGTCAGAATGAGCGTTCCCAGCATATGAATAAGGATAAAGCAATGCAGATGTTAAAGGCAAAGCTGTATCTTTTAAAACAGCAGGAGAATGCTGATATGGCGGCGGGCATCCGCGGTGAAGTGACAGAAATCGGATGGGGCAATCAGATTCGTTCCTATGTCATGCAGCCTTATACCATGGTAAAAGACCATCGTACCGGAGTGGAGACCGGAAATGTAGATGCGGTCATGGATGGAGCCATTGATATTTTTATTAATGGGTATCTGAAATGGCTGTCTCTCGGAAAACCGGATGTCAAGGCAGAGTAGGAGGAAGCAATGGATGCAAAACTTGTGGTGCTTCTTATTATTCTTGCCATGATTTGCGGTACAGTTTTTGCTGTTCGGAGGAAAGTCGAAGATATTTCGGACAGTCTGTTTGGAACAAAATCACTGCGGGAAGGGTTAAAACGGCAGGCAGATATGCTGGCGGAGACACCAAAATCTGTTTCCGGTATGACGAGACTCATGGAGCCGCAGATACAAAAGGATTTTCCGGAGTTCAACTGGATGGAATTTCGCGGCAGGGCAGAAAATATGCTTCTGTCCGCGTTTCTTGCGTTGGAAAGGCAGGATGTCGGATGCCTTAAGGATGCTTCTGATACCTTAAAAAGACAAGTGGAAAATCTGATTGAAACAGACAGGCAGGAAGGCATTACTGAGACGTATGAAAGGGCGCGGATTCATCAGACGGAAATTGCCCGTTATGAAAAGAAAGAGGGAAAATGCGTGATTACACTGCAGAGTGCGGTGGAGTATCTGCATTTTTGTGAAAAAGAACATAAAGTGATTTCGGGAGATGCAAAGCGTCTTACCCAGACCAGATATAATGTGGAGCTTATGTACATACAGGATGCCGGAAAAATAAGTGCAGACAAATCATATGGAATGACCTGTCCAAGTTGTGGTGCACCGATTACTTCGCTGGGGATAAAGAATTGTGAATACTGTGGGCTTGCAGTGACACCGGTGAACCGACAGGTATGGAGTCTGGAACGTTTTTATGAAGTATAAACATAGATACACTTTCAAAATCAGGAGGATGAAAAATGGGTTTAATTAAAGCAGCAGCGGAAGCAGTTGGCAGATCTTTTGCAGACCAGTGGTTAGAAGTATTTGAACCGGATAATATGGGGGATCAGACCGTATTTGCGAGCGGCGTCAGAATTCGCAAAGGAAGCAATGTAAAGGGAACAGACAATACGGTTTCCAACGGTTCTGTTATTCATGTATATGAAAACCAATTCATGATGCTTGTGGATGGTGGAAAGATTGTGGATTATACGGCGGAGCCGGGGTATTATAAAGTGGATAATTCCTCACTGCCTTCCTTGTTTAATGGACAGTTCGGAGATACCATTAAGGAGACCTTTAATCGGATCAGATACGGTGGTGCCACGCCAACCTTACAAAAGGTGTTTTATGTAAACCTACAGGAAATCAAAGGAATTAAGTTTGGAACCAGAAATCCTATCAATTATTTTGACAATTTCTATAATGCAGAACTGTTTTTACGGGCACATGGTACATATTCCATCAAAGTCGTAGATCCGCTACGTTTTTATGCGGAGGCAATTCCGAGAAATAAAGACCATGTGGAGATATCGGAAATCAATGAACAGTATATTTCCGAATTCTTAGAGGCGCTACAGTCCTCCATTAATCAGATGTCTGCGGATGGCATCCGGATTTCCCATGTGGCATCCAAAGGCATGGAGCTTGGTAGCTATATGGAAAAGGCTTTGGATGAAAAATGGAATCAGCTTCGCGGTATGGAAATTCAGTCTGTCGGTATTGCAAGCATTTCCTATGATGAGGAATCCCAGAAACTGATTAATATGCGAAATCAGGGTGCTATGCTCAGCGATCCGACAATTCGGGAAGGATATGTGCAGGGAGCGCTTGCGAGAGGTATGGAAGCGGCCGGTTCCAATGCGAATGGCTCTATGGCAGGCTTTATGGGTGTCGGTATGGGCATGAATACTGCCGGAAATATGATGGGAGCTGCATCCGCGGCGAATATGCAGCAGATGCAGATGAATCAGGCAGCACAGAATGCAGCAAGTAATGCGGCGGCATTCGGTGGTTCGTCAACAGGTGCCGGAAGTAATGCGGCAGGCGGGGCTGGAACATGGACCTGCGAATGTGGTCATGTTAACGATGGCAAATTCTGTCCTGAGTGCGGAAAACCAAGACCGGCATCGGAGTGGATTTGTGAATGCGGTCATGTAAATACCGGAAAATTCTGCTCTGAATGCGGAAAAATGCGTCCATAAAAGTGTTGCGTGAAGAAAGGCTTTGTGTTATTATCTTTCAAGTAAGCACAAATGTATTTGTGCCACGTACAGATGGAGGAAACCTATGGCAGAAAAAACGACTTATTATGTTTTAAAAGAAAAAGCAGTGCCGGAAGTCCTGTTAAAAGTCGTGGAAGCAAAGCGGCTGATTGAATCCGGGCGTGCCGCATCCGTTCAGGAGGCAACGGATATGGTGGAAATCAGCAGGAGTTCTTTTTATAAATATAAGGACGATATTTTTCCGTTTCATGATAATGTCCGTGGAAAAACAATTACAATGGTGGTTCAGTTGGATGATGAGCCGGGACTTTTGTCTATTGTTTTAAAAACGATTGCGGATTATCATGCCAATATTCTTACCATTCATCAGAGTATCCCGGTCAATGGGATTGCATCGCTTACGTTAAGTGTTGATGTGTTGCCAGAGACAGAGGATGTGGCGACCATGGTGGATGAAATTGAAAGTGTGGAGGGAATCCACTATCTGAAAATTCTTGCCAGAGAATAGAAATCACATGTAAGGAGTAAATATTATGATAAAAATTGCAGTAATGGGATATGGAACAATAGGTTCTGGTGTAGTAGAGGTATTAGAGACGAACCGTGACAGCATTGCAAAGCGTGTTGGAGAAGAAGTGGAAGTCAAGTATGTATTGGACTTGAGGGATTTTCCGGGTGATCCGATTGAAAAGAAGATTGTACATGATTACAAAGAGATTGCAGCGGATGAAGAAGTAAAAATCGTCGTAGAAACGATGGGCGGTGTGGAGCCGGCCTTTACTTTTGTAAAGACAATGCTGGAAGCGGGAAAGAGCGTTACGACATCCAACAAAGCACTGGTTGCAGAAAAAGGAGCAGAGCTTATTGCTATTGCAAAGGAGAAAAAAGCAAACTTTATGTTTGAGGCCAGCGTTGGCGGCGGAATCCCGATTATCCGTTCCATTAATGCATGCCTGACTGCAGATAAGATTGAGGAAATTACAGGAATTTTAAACGGAACAACCAATTATATGCTCACAAAAATGTCGAATGAAGGTTCCGAATTTGATGATGTTTTAAAAGATGCCCAGGCAAAGGGATATGCAGAAAAAGACCCAACAGCCGATGTGGAAGGTTATGATGCCTGCCGGAAAATTGCAATCCTTACTTCTTTGGTAGCCGGACAGCAGGTTGATTTTGAAAAAATTCATACGGAAGGTATTACGAAGGTTTCAGCGGTAGATTTTAAATATGCAAAGAAAATGGGCAAATCCATTAAATTGCTTGCCACCAGTAAAAAGACTGGTGACAGCTATAGTGCCATGGTAGCACCGCATCTGCTTGCACCGGAGCATCCGCTTTACAATGTAAATGATGTATTCAATGCTGTTTTTGTACATGGAAATGTACTTGGGGATGCCATGTTTTACGGTAGTGGAGCAGGCAAGCTTCCGACAGCCAGTGCAGTAGTGGCCGACGTTGTGGATATGGCAAAGCATTTGGGCAAGAACATTCCGGTGGAATGGAGTACGGAAGAACTTGCACTGGAGGATTATAAAAATACCGAAAAACAGTTCTTTGTTCGTACTTCGGTGGACGAAGCAGCAGTGAAAGAGGTATTTGGTGATGTGACGTTTGTAAAGGCAGACGGAGTTGCCGGTGAGACCGGATTTGTAACAGGCACTATGTCAGAGGCAGATTATGAAGAAAAAGCTGCAAAGCTTGGCAATGTATTGCAGATGATTCGTCTTGCATAAAATGGAAAGAATCGAGGCAGAGGACATATGAAATATATCGTAGTATTAGGGGACGGAATGGCAGACCGCCCGATTGAGAGTTTGGGAAACAAGACACCTTTGGAATATGCAAAGACACCGATGATGGATTTACTGGCATCTATGGGCGAGATTGGCATGGTACATACAGTACCGGACGGTATGAAGCCGGGCAGTGATACGGCAAACCTTTCTGTGTTAGGCTACAATCCGAGGAAATATTATTCCGGTCGTTCGCCGCTCGAAGCACTCAGTATCGGTGTTCCGATGAAAGACACGGACATCGCACTTCGCTGCAATATCGTGACACTTTCCGAGGAGGAAGAAAACTACGAGAACCGTACCATTATCGATCACAGTTCGAGTGAGATCAGTACTGAGGATGCGGCAGTTTTATTGGAAGCAGTAAGAAAAGAACTGGAGACCGACATTTATAAATTTTATGTGGGTACCAGTTATCGGCATCTTTTAATCTGGGATAAGGGTGAGGTCGTAGAACTGGTTCAGCCACATGATGTTCTGGGACAGAAAATTGGGGATAAACTGCCGGAAAACGAAGATTTACGCAATATGATGAAAAAAAGCTATGATATTCTGGTAAATCATCCGATTAATATCGAGCGGAAAAAACGTGGCTTAAATCCGGCAAACTCCTGTTGGTTCTGGGGTGCCGGAACAAAGCCGTCTTTGTCCTCGTTCTCAGAAAAAACGCATTTGAACGGTGCGATGATTTCTGCCGTGGATCTGTTAAAAGGCATTGCAGTAGGCGCGTCCATGAAGGTAATCAATGTGGAAGGTGCTAACGGCGGTTTGAATACCAATTATGACGGAAAAGCGAAAGCAGCGGTGGATGTATTGACAAAGGACGGTTATGATTTTGTTTATGTGCATCTGGAAGGACCGGATGAGATGGGACATCAGGGCAGTGTTGAGAAAAAAGTAAAAGCCATCGAAAATTTGGACGAAAAGATTATTAAGCCGATTGTGGAGGGCTTAGAAGCTGCCAGAGAGGATTTCCGCATGGTAATTTTGCCGGATCATCCGACGCCGATTTCACTTCGTACCCATACAGGAGACAGTGTGCCGTATCTTTTATATGACAGTACGGACAAAAAGCAGCATGATTGGAAATATAATGAAGCAGAGGCTGCAAAGACAGACAACTACATTGCCAAAGGACATACACTGGTTGATTATCTGCTGTCAAAATAATAGAATAAAGGGAAATGAGAAAAAGCTGTCACGGATAAGTGGCGGCTTTTATTTTACTCCGATTTATCTTGACAATTCAAAATGTATCAGTATAATATATATCAAAGTGATATATGCGCAAAGGAGAAAAAGAATGAAAAGACAGCAGATAAGAAAATTATTGTTACTGATTTCACTGTTATTGTTCCCAGTCACTATGTGGTATTTTTCTCCGGCGGTGATTATTATGGGAATGTCGCAGCATGTGCTAAATGGTAGCTTTTTTGTGTTTTTGGCGATGCTGCTTGCAGGGATATTTATGGGAAGAAGCTTCTGTGGGTACCTGTGCCCGGCAGGTGGATTACAGGAATGTGTCATGGAAGTAAATCCCAAAGCGGCAAAACAGGGGAAAAGAAATGGAATCAAGTATTTGATTTGGGTTGTATGGCTGGCAATCGTAATCATGGCGTTCGTTCTTGGAAAAAACGATGTGACCATTGATTTCTTCTTTTTGACAGACCATGGAATTTCAGTGGCAGAGATTTATAATTACATCATCTATTACGGTGTGATTTTAATCTTGTTTGTTCCAGCGTTACTGCATGGAAGAAGGGCGGCATGCCATTATTTGTGTTGGATGGCGCCTTTTATGGTAATCGGGGAAAAAATTGGACAGAAACTGCACATCCCGCAGCTTCATGTAGAGGCAAAAAAAGAAAACTGCATATCCTGTAAAAAGTGCAACACGGTCTGTCCCATGGGGCTTGATGTGGAGCAGATGATACGGGAAAACAACATGAGTACCGAATGTATTCAGTGTGGTAGATGTATAGACCAATGTCCGAAGGATGTGCTTTCTTTCAGATGGAACCAGAAGAATGACAAGGAGGGGACGCAATGAAAACAATTGTGATTTTTTATTCGCTTGAGGGTAATACAAAAGAAGCAGCGATGCAGATTGCGCAGAAAATGGACAGTGCGATTTTGGAACTGAAACCGGAAAAAGAAATACCAGGAAGTGGAGCTCTTAAATTTATGAAAGGCGGAATGCAGGCACTATTTGGAAATTGTCCTAAGTTAAAGCCACTTGATTTTGACAAAGATGCTTACGATCAGATTATTCTTGGAACACCAATCTGGGCAGGAGAATGTGCCCCAGCTATCCGAAGTTTCTTAAAGCAGTATCAGGTTTCAGATAAAGTGAAAGCTGTATTTACTACCAGTGGCGGAGGAGATAATGATAAATGTATTGCCTGGATAAAAAAGAAACTTCCTAATTTGAAGGAAACAGTTGCTTTGGCAGACCGGAACAACCCGATTTCAGAGAAAAATCAGGAAAAAATAGATGAATTTGTGGAGAAGATAGTAAATGGCAAATGAAAAGCGGATGGACGTCGTAATTCTTGGCTTTTTAAGCCATGAACCGATGACCGGGTATGAAATAAAAAAGCGTATTGATACATCCCTGCGTTACTTTTGGAGCGGAAGCTATGGCAGTATTTATCCAACTCTAAATATGTTGGAGCAGCGGGGAATGGTGACAAAAGAGGAAACGGCGGAAGGCGGAAGAACAAAGATTATCTATACGATTACGGAAGCGGGACATGAGCATCTGCGAGAATGGCTAAAGGCGCCTGTTGTCAAAAATGAACTGCACTATGAGACGCTGCTTAAACTTTTTTTCGGTGGAGAACTGGGAGCGGAAGGAACTCTGGTGCACATTCAAAACTTTGAAGATAAGATAAAAGAAGAATTGTCTTTTCTTGAGATGTGCGCTGCACAGCTGGAAGGAATTTTAGAGGAGGAAGATCATAAGTATTTTCTTTTGACCGTAAATTTTGGAATTGAGACTTATCGTGCTTATCTGAAGTGGTGTGAAGAAGCGAAAAAGCTTCTTACGGAAGAAAGTTTATAGATAAAAACGCATAAAAACATTGCCTCAAACAGAAAATAATTGTATAATATGTCCAAACAAACTGTATGGGAGGGGTATGCATGGCAAAATATGTAATGGCACTGGATGCCGGCACTACCAGCAACCGTTGTATTTTATTCAATGAGGCAGGGGAAATATGTAGTATGGCACAGAAAGAGTTTCGCCAGTTTTTCCCGAATCCGGGGTGGGTGGAGCATGATGCGAACGAGATATGGTCTACACAGCTTGGAGTAGCGGTGGAAGCAATGCTAAAAATAGGGGCAAAAGCCAGCGACATCGCATCTATCGGTATCACGAATCAGCGTGAGACGGCAATTGTGTGGAATAAAGAGACGGGAGAGCCAATCTATAATGCCATCGTGTGGCAGTGCCGTAGGACAGCGGATATTGCAGATGCGTTAAAGAAAAAAGGGCTGCAGGAGGAGTACAGGAATAAGACAGGGCTTATCATTGATGCTTATTTTTCTGCGACGAAGATAAAATGGATTCTGGATAATGTGGATGGAGCCAGGGCGCTTGCGAAAGAAGGAAAGCTTTTGTTTGGTACGGTGGAGACCTGGTTAATCTGGAAGCTCACCAGGGGAAAGGTTCATGTGACGGACTATTCCAATGCGTCCCGGACGATGTTGTTTAATATCAATACACTGACCTGGGATCAAGACATTTTAAAGGAGCTGGACATTCCGGAAAATATGCTGCCGACACCGGTGCCTTCCAGTCAGATTTACGGTTATACCGACCCGGCATTCTTAGGTGGTTCCATTCCTATTGGCGGAGCCGCAGGCGACCAGCAGGCTGCATTGTTTGGACAGACCTGTTTTGCAAAAGGAGAAGCGAAAAACACCTACGGAACGGGGTGTTTCCTTTTAATGAATACCGGAGAAAAGCCGGTGTATTCCAAAAACGGGCTTGTGACGACGATTGCCTGGGGATTGGATGGAAAGGTGACATATGCATTGGAAGGTTCCATATTTGTGGCGGGAGCGGTAATCCAGTGGCTTAGGGATAATATGAAGCTTATTGATTCTGCCGAGGATTCTGAGTATATGGCGACAAAGGTAAAGGGAACGCATGGCTGTTATGTGGTTCCGGCGTTTACCGGTTTGGGTGCGCCGCACTGGGATCAGTACGCAAGAGGAACCATTGTTGGCATTACAAGAGGAACGAACAAAAACCATATTATCCGTGCCACATTGGAATCTATTGCCTATCAGGTTTGTGATGTTATTTCAGCGATGGAGGCGGATGCAGGGATTACCCTAAAATCTTTGCAGGTAGACGGTGGAGCAAGTGCAAACAATTTTCTCATGCAGTTTCAGGCTGATATGATAAATGCCCCTGTGAAGCGCCCGGAATGTATTGAGACTACAGCGAAGGGAGCAGCTTATCTGGCAGGGCTTGCAGTAGGTTACTGGAAAGATAAAGAGGATGTTGCAAAGAATCAGAAGATAGGCCGCGTTTTTGAACCGGCTATGGCAGAGGAGGAAAGAGAAAAGAAAATGAAGGGCTGGAATAAAGCCATAAAATATGCCTTTGGATGGGCAAAAGATGAGGAAGAAGAAAACTAGAGAAGAAGAAAGAACCTGCCACACCGAAGGTATATCCTGGGTAGTGGCAGGTTCTTTGAGCGGAGAGAAGTATTAGCAATATGCCTGAAAATGGGATTCATTTTGTTCCTTTTTTGCGGCAGCGGCTTTTTGTTCCTCCAGTTGGTCGTTTTCTCCGGTCAATTCAAAATAGAAGCTGACGGTGGTCTGCTCAAAATATGGCTCAATCCATAAGAACCCGATAAAGCAGGAGCAGATGCCGAGAATCACCCAGCCAAGAAAACTTAAGTGGAGTAAAAACAGGCGCATCTTATTTCCCTTCATAAGACGACGGCTTTCTTTCATTGCTTCCCGGATTTTCATTTCCCGATGGTCAATCAGAAGGAAAAATAAAAGTGAATAACCATACAATACAGGCAGAGAAATCAACAAAAAGACAATCCAGGTTACTACGGCTATAAGGTATAAGAAGGACTTGTCCAAATAAAAAGCACTGATTGTTACAAGGATTGCCGGAAGAAAAATGAGCAGCGAAATTCCGGTTAAAAGCAGAAAGGAAAGAAGCAAACGATCCGGATGGTCTGTAAAAAAGTAAAAAATATCTTTAAGACCATAAGGCTTATTTCTTCGCATATTTAAGTGCATATAACACAGTCCGCAGGAAAAAAGAATCGTTAACAGTGCGATGAAAAAGCTGGCTGCATAAAAAATGACAGACTGTGAGGTGCTGTTGTTTAAAGTCAGGTCGAAGGGCAGAACCAGTAGATTGGAAATTACGCTTGTGATAACGATACCCAGCATGGGCATACCGTAATGTCCTGCCAGTGTTTCCCTTGCCAGACGTTTTAATTCGGTGAAATTGCGTTTCATGAAAGACTCCTTTATTTTAATAAACTGAACTTATTATAGCATAAAACGGGTGAAACACAAGAGAAAGGATTTTTGACAGAGAAAGGAGAATCCTGTTATACTAGGAAAAAGTACAAGAAGGGCAAAAGAAGGATGCGAAACAGGATGACACAGAGCGGAAAAAGAGAGAATGGAATAACGGTTGAGGATCAGGTGTTTTTTGTTGCAGGCTGGATATGCGTGGCAGTTGCGGTGGCTGGCATGATTCTCTGGAAAGTGAAAGGGGATGCCTTTTCGGTATCTTTGCCACAATGTATGATTCATGCGGTGACAGGATTGTATTGTCCGGGTTGTGGAGGAACCAGAGCGTTGGTTGCCTTTTTTCATGGACAGTTCTTAAAATCGTTTTTTTATCATCCTATAGTGGTGTATACGGCAGCAGTGGGAGGATGTTTTTTGGTCAGTCAGACAGTGGAACGGGTAAGTCGCAGACGTTTTCAAATCGGAATGCATTTTCGCCCGGTGTATCTTTGGATTGCGTTGATATTGGTTGTTGGGAATTGCCTGGTAAAAAATATTGCTTTACTCTGTTTTCATGTAAGACTGTTATAGTATTCAAATAGAAATGTAACATAAAAAGGCGTCATCAATATCATTTTTTATTGATGACGCCTTTTAGACTGCGTTGTCCATTGGACCTTTCCTCTCTTTCTGAATTGTTCCCTTTCTCTTAATACTCTAAAGAATTGGATGTTTTCCTATGAATCCTTTGAACTGGAATCATATAGCAGATACTAGGCTGATTCTCCGTTCGCTTTTTGATTTTTTTTCATTTCATAGTCTCGTTTCTCTGGAAATAAAAGATAGGGTGTTTTTACATTTCCTTTTTAATTAAGATGTATTATATATCGTTCCTGGTGGTCTCTCCTCCTTTTCTAGAAGATTTTTATCTTCTTCTTTGTTTATGTCTATATTATAACTCAAAATAATTATTTGTCAATACAAAATCAGAAAATAAATGATAAATATATAAATATAACAGAAAATGATAGCGATAATAATTGTCATGTACGAGCAAATGAGAATAATTATTATTAATAATCTTGACATGATTTGGCAGAATTGTTATTTTCTTAAAAGTTAGTTAAAGCTAACCATAAAAGAATGAGGAGGAAAGTAATGAAGAAAAAATTGCTATCAGTGATGTTGTGCGGAGCTATGCTCGCAGGAACTGCTGCATGTGGAGAAAGTGCAGCAGAGACATCGGAAACAAAGGAAACTGCAACAGAAGTGTCCACGGAGGTTTCTGTGGCAGAGAGTGAGGAACGGGAAAACAGCAAAGAAGGTCAGGAAGAAACCGTGGAAATTGTGGACCAGAATGATATGACGGCTACAGTCAAGAAAAATCCGGACAGAGTGGTTATGACAGCGTTACCGTTGCCAAGTATCTATGCGCTTACGGGAGAACCGATTGAAAATCTGGTGGGTGTTCATCCCGGCTCTACCAGTGCGATTGAGAATTCGGTGATGGCGTCCATGTATCCGCAGCTTTTGGGGATTCCGGATAATTTTATTGAGGGGACGGATATCAACGTGGAAGAACTGCTGAAACTGGAACCGGATGTAGTGATGTACTGGGCGGAATATCTGAAACAGTATGAAGTGATGGACAGCGCAGGAATTACTGCTGTTGGTGTTAAGACACAGGGAAACGGAGATGTGCTTACCACGTTAGAGAGCTGGTTGGAAATTATGGGTGAGATGTACGATGATACCGGTAATGTGGATAAGGTAATTCAGTACGGACGTCAGGTAGAGTCCGAAATACAGGAAGTGACCTCAGCTATTCCGGAGGAAGAAAAACCAAAGGTATTGTATTTGTATAATCACAGTTCCGAGGATATTAGTGTGAGCGGGGCTGATTTTTACGGAGATTACTGGATTAATGCGGGCGGAGGAATTAATGTGGCAGGAGAACTTTCCGGGCCGTCGTCTGTAAATATGGAGCAGATTTATGAGTGGGATCCTGATATTATTATTCTTGCGACCTTTACAGAGACGATGCCGGAAGATTTGTATCAGAACACGATTGACGGACAGGACTGGAGTCAGGTCAGCGCCGTTTTGAACGGAAAAGTGTATAAAGAGCCCCTTGGCGTTTATCGTTGGTTCCCACCATCCGGGGATGCCCCTTTGATGCTGAAATGGATGGCACAGACGTTAAATCCGGACTATTTTACTTATGACATGAACGAAGAAATTAAATCTTACTACAAAGAATTTTATCAGTATGAACTGACAGATGATCAGGTGAGCGGAATCCTTACTGCGAATCCGGAGGCCGCAAAAGGAGCATCTTTTGGAGGCAATGCGGCGAATAAATGATGAAAAAAGAGAGAAAAAGTGGAATTTTTGTTTTGCTACTGGTTCTTTTGGCGGCAACAATCCTGGCGGCAATGTGTATCGGAAGATACACATTGCCGGTTGGTAGGGTGGTTCATATCCTGTTTCATCCAGGAAAGATTGCGGGCACAGAAGAAATTGTTGTGTGGAATGTACGTTTTCCGCGGATTATCATGGCGATGACAGTGGGAGCTGGTCTTTCCTGCGTGGGAGTCTGTTTGCAGGCAATGTTTGCCAATCCACTGGTAAGCTCACATATTTTGGGCGTTTCTTATAGTTCCGGTTTTGGAGCTGCACTTGGTATCCTGTTAAGCAGTAATTATATGCTTATCGAAGGTTCTGCACTTCTTTTCGGCTTTGCTGGTATGGCACTGACCTATTTTTTGAGCAGAAAAAATGGGCGTTCAAATACACTTATGCTGGTATTGTCCGGTGTTATTGTCGGCTCGGTGTTTGAGGCACTGACCTCGTTTATCAAATACATTGCAGATCCGGAGGAAAAGCTACCCGCCATTACCTACTGGCTTATGGGAAGTCTCGCTGGAGCGTCCAGAAGTGATCTTTTAAAAGCGGTTCCGCTGGTCGGAGTGGCAATATTTATTTTATGGCTTTTGCGCTGGCGTTTAAATGTGCTGTCATTAAGGGAAGACGAGGCAACATCGCTGGGCGTTGATGTAAAAAGTACCAGATTGATTGTTATTATTGCGACGACTGTTATCGTTGCGGCATCTGTTTCTTTCTGCGGAGTTATTTCTTTTGTAGGACTTGCAGTTCCGCATTTTGCGCGGATGATTGTCGGAAATGATCACAAGGTGCTTTTGCCTGCCAGCGTGCTGATGGGAGGAATCTTTTTAATTGCCATAGATACACTTGCCCGAAGTATTACGGCGGCTGAAATACCGCTGTCGATTCTTACAGCGTTGATTGGTGCGCCAGTCTTTGCTTTGCTGTTACACAAAACCGGAGGTGGATGGGATGATTAAAGTAGAAAATCTCAGTTTTTCCTATGACGGAAAACAGGATATTTTTAAAGATGTTTCCTTTGAGGTAAAAAAAGGAGAAATCATGGCGGTGCTTGGGGCAAATGGAATCGGAAAGACAACTATGATGCGTTGTATCATGAAATTTTTGCATCCTCAGTCAGGAAAAATTTATATTGCCGGAGAGGACACGGAAAATATGAGCAGCAGTCGTTTCTGGAAACAGGTAAGTTATGTTCCTCAGGCAAAGAATCTGGTGTTTGGCTACAGTGTTTTAAATATGGTCGTTATGGGAAGAAGCCAGTATGTAAAATTTGGCTATACACCGGGAAAAGCAGAGTATGAAAAAGCGTATCAGCTTCTCGAGGAAATGGGACTTGCTTCTTTTGTCCACAGATCCTGCAACAGTTTGAGCGGTGGTCAGCTTCAGATGGTGTTGATTGCCAGGGCATTAATCAAAGAACCGGATATTCTGATTATGGATGAACCGGAATCGAATTTGGACATGAGAAACCAGTTAAAAGTATTGGAAATCATGCAGAAGGCAGCAAAAAACAAGCAGGTAACGGTGATTATCAACACGCATTATCCGGAACATGCGTTGCGCTATACGCAGAAAACACTGATTTTGGGAAGAAATTCTTATGTCTTTGCAGATTCTGCCCAGGCTATTACAGAAAAAAATATTTCCCGGTATTTTAAGGTGAATGCGGGGATTTATGAGGTGGAAATCGGGGAGCGGACTTATCACGGAATATTACCGTTCTCCTATCAAAAGGAAGAAAAGGAGCGTGGAGCGTCATGATAAAAATTGCAGTGTATGGGAAAGGCGGAATCGGAAAATCCACAACCACGTCAAATCTATCTGCGGCGTTATCTGATATGGGGCTTAAAGTAATGCAGATTGGATGTGATCCGAAGGCGGATTCGACGAAAAATCTGGTTTCAACGGAACGGATTCCAACGGTACTGGATCAGATAAAAAGTAAGGGGAAATCCATTTCACTGGATGATATTGTGTTTCCGGGCTATGGAAAAACTTTCTGTGTGGAAGCAGGCGGACCGACGCCGGGGATTGGTTGTGCAGGGAGAGGAATCATTGCTGCTTTCGAGGAGTTGGAACGGCTGCATGCCTATGAACAATATGAGCCAGATGTAGTTTTGTATGATGTACTGGGGGATGTGGTCTGCGGCGGTTTTGCTATGCCAATTCGCAATGGGTATGCAGAACATGTATTTGTGGTTACTTCCGGGGAGATGATGTCTCTTTACGCAGCCAATAATATTGCGAGTGCGGTAAAGAGCTTTGGGAGACGCGGTTATGCCAGAATGGAAGGACTGATTTTAAATTCCAGAAATATTGAGAATGAGGAACAGATTGTACAGAGGGCAGCAGTTGAAATGGAAACAAAAATTGTAAAGATTATGCCAAGAAGCGGGGATGTCCAAGCCGCAGAAAATACCAGAAAAACAGTGGTGGAAGCATTGCCGGAAAGTGACATGGCGAAGCACTACCGGGAATTGGCAAAAAATGTATTGGAGGCCTGCGGATGAAACGAAAAAAGACACTGGAATATAATTGCCCTTCATATGGCGGATGGGGAATGGTTCGAAGTGGAATGCTGGTGCCGGAGAGCTGCCAGCTTTTTGTCAGTCCGCCTGCCTGTGGAAGACATGGAGCATTAGGAGCAGTTCGTCAGGGGTTTAAAGACAGACTGTTTTATCTTTGTCTGGAAGAAAGTGATATTGTTTCCGGTTATGATCAGGCAATATTGGAGACGACAGAAGAATTGTTTTTGCGTCTTTTGCACAGACCCAAAGTGCTGTTGATATTTGTAAGTTGTCTGGATGATCTGATTGGGACGGATGGAGAAGCTGTAGTAGAAGCGTTGTCAGAGCGTTTTCCTGATGTCAAATTCCGTATGTGCCATATGAATCCGCTGGCAAATGATTCTGAAGAACCACCGCTAGTCAGTCTTTGGAAAAATGTATACAGTCTTATGGAGCGGAAAAAAGAACAGCCAGAAAAAAAGATTAATGTAATAGGAAGTTATCGCCCGGTGAGTCAGGAGAGTGAACTATTTTCTTTCCTGAAATATGCAGGGATAGAGGAGATATGCCATATTGGAAATTGCAGGAATTATGAGGAATTTCGGGATATGGGAAATAACTGCATGAATCTGGTGGCGGCAGCTTCTGCACAAAAGGCTGCGGAGGAAATCTGGAAGAAAAACGGAATGGAATATCTGAATCTTCCCGTGTCCTATCATTTTGAAAAAATTGAAGAAAACTATATGCTTTTGTGGAAAAAGCTGGCGGAACTTGGGATGCATAAGAAGGAAAAAGAAACACTGGTAGAAGAACTCTTAAAAAACAGGAAAAAGGATGCTGTGGCAGCAGTGGCGCTGGCAAAAGAAAAGGTTTCGGGACGTAAGATATATTTGGATGATTCTGCATTTGCAGCTCCGTTTGCGGCAGCACGCTTCTTATTGGAAAGCGGATTTTTGGTGGGAGCGGTTTATGTCAGTGAGTGGAATGAGAGCGACGCAGATTATCAGTGGATTTTGGAAAATACGGACACAGAAATCTGCAATGTCAGAGTTTATACGATGGTAGAGGATTGGAAAACAGAAGCGGATACGGTGGCGATTGGACTGGAGGCCGCGTATATTTCAGGCAGTGATTATGTGGTATCGTTATTTCAGGATGAGGGGATGTATGGATTTGAAGGAGTGACACAACTGATGCGGCGCATCATCGACTGTATGACGGAAAAAGCAGACCTTCCGGCGCTAATTGAACAGTCTGGTTTTGTGGTATAAAAGGAGGATGATTATGGGAAAATTACGCATGGTGCTGCCGCCCTTTTCACCTGATTATTCCGGTGTGTGTTCAGCACTGTTTTCTTTTGGAAAACGTGGGATAACGGTGTTACATGATGCGGCTGGATGTACAGGAAATTATACGGGATATGATGAACCACGGTGGTATCATTCCAAAAGTCCGGTGTATTGTTCTGGTCTTAGGGAAATTGATGCTATTCTTGGTGATGATGAAAAACTGATGGAAAAAGTAATAGAGGCTGAAGAAACTTTAAAACCGGAATTGATCGCTCTTGTTGGAAGTCCGGTGCCGATGGTTGTCGGTACCGATATGGAAGGGATTGCGGCAGATTTGGAAGGAAGAACTGGTATCCCGGTATTTGGATTTGATACTACCGGACTTGGAAGCTACCAGCAGGGAATAGAGCTGGTGTACCGGAAAGTGCTTTGCCGGATGCTTTCGGAGATGGAAGAAAAGGAAGTTGCGCTGGAAAAAAGTGCAGGGAACAAGGGGGTTGTCAACATATTGGGAGCAACGCCTTTAGATTTCGGCGGGAGCGGTACGGTGGAGGAACTGTGCAGACTGCTGGAACAAGACGGATGGCAGGTGCAGACAGTACTGTATCAGGAGAGTAGCCGGGAACAGATTTTACAGATTAGATATGCGGATTGCAGTGTTGTTGTTTCAGGTGCGGCGCTTTCTTTTGCAAATTATCTGAAACAAAATTTTGGGATTCCGTATATTACAAAGCTTCCTTTTGGGGAAGCATACGCAAAGGTATGGCTGAGAGAACTGGAAGCCTGCGTTTTTAACAAAGACAGAGAAGATACATCCAAAGAAGCAAAAGGTTGGGAAAAGGAGCCGGTAAGGGGATTGGTTTTAGGTGAGCAGATACAGTCCGAAGCGATTCGAGATGGGCTATGGGAAGCATACAAAATCCGGGCGGATGTCGGAGCTGTCTGCGGTTTTTATCCGGAAACGGCACAAAATGGAGAAGTTTTTCTGGAGGAAGAAGCAGAAATTGAACAGGCAATAAATCGTGAGTCTTACGAATTTGTTGTGGGAGATCCGCTTTACCAGGGGCTTTTGCGGAAACCAAAACGTTTTATTCCGTATGCTCATTATGCATTGTCCAGTAAAATGGGGCAGAAATGGGAAGACTGTCTGATTGGCAGTCGTCTGGAAAGTAAAATACAGCTATAATAAAAAAGAAGCAAGCCTATCTCTGGCTTGCTTCATATGCTTCTCGGCAGGCGCGGGCTAATTGGTCACCGCAGGAAGTAGATTTCATGCCGCAGTGAATGCCACTTAATTTTTCTTCTACCTGTTCAACAGTAAGTCCTTCTACGAGTTTTGGAATTGCCTGAAGATTTCCAGGGCATCCTCCGGTAAATTTTACATTTTTTACAATATTTCCGTCCAGTTCCAGTTCGATTTTACTGGAGCAGGTTCCGTGTGTCTGATATGTATAAGTCATGGTAATACTCCTTTCCAGATGCATCAATATGCTAAATGTGAGTATAGCACGTTTTGAAAAAAACGGGAAGAAAAAATGAGGAAAAATGCGGCTTTTCATAAAAAATTCATAATTCGTTCATGGGATTGTCTATTGTGAAAACAGGAAGATAGTGGTACAATGAGTGGAGTTGTTCGGATTTAGGAAAAAAAGATAGGAGTATTTTTTAATGAAAGCAATAGAGAAAATCTTTGGAACTCACAGTGAAAGAGAGCTGAAACGAATTTATCCTCTTGTTGACAAGATTGAGGCATTGCGGCCGGATATGCAGGCTTTATCCGATGAGGAACTTCGTGGAAAAACAAAAGAATTTAAAAAGAGACTGGAAGACGGTGAGACACTCGATGATCTTCTCCCGGAGGCTTTTGCGACCGTAAGAGAGGCGGCGAAACGTGTACTTGGCATGGAACATTACCGGGTACAGCTGATTGGTGGTATCATTCTGCATCAGGGACGAATTTCTGAGATGAAGACCGGTGAAGGAAAAACATTGGTTTCTACCGCGCCGGCATATTTAAATGCACTGGAGGGAAAAGGTGTTCATATTGTTACCGTAAATGATTATCTGGCAAAGCGTGATGCGGAGTGGATGGGAAAGGTACATGAATTCCTTGGATTGACAGTTGGCGTAATCCTGAACGGTATGGACAATAAGGAGCGGCAGGAGGCTTACAACTGCGACATTACTTATGTTACCAATAATGAACTTGGTTTCGATTACTTAAGAGATAACATGGTTATTTATAAAGAACAGCTGGTACAGCGGGGACTGCATTTTGCCATTATCGATGAGGTCGATTCCGTGTTGATTGATGAGGCCCGGACACCGCTTATTATTTCAGGACAGAGCAGCAAGTCTACAAGGCTTTACGAAGCATGTGATATCCTTGCCCGTCAGATGCAGCGTGGTGAGGATCAGCAGGAGTATACCAAGATGGACGCCATCATGGGTGTGGAAGTGCAGGAGGATGGTGACTTTGTTGTAAATGAGAAGGACAAGGTCGTAAATCTGACGGAGCAGGGTGTGAAGAAAGTTGAGAATTTCTTCAAGATTGAGAACCTTGCAGACCCGGAAAATCTTGAAATCCAGCACAACATTATTCTTGCATTGCGAGCACATAATCTGATGTTCCGTGACCAGGATTATGTGGTAAAAGATGACCAGGTTATGATCGTTGATGAATTTACCGGACGTATTATGCCGGGACGTCGTTATTCTGACGGACTGCATCAGGCAATCGAGGCAAAGGAGCATGTAAAGGTCAAAAGAGAGAGTAAGACACTTGCCAATATCACGTTCCAGAATTTCTTTAATAAGTATGATAAAAAGGCCGGTATGACCGGTACAGCTTTAACCGAAGAAAAAGAATTCCGTGATATTTACGGCATGGACGTTGTGGAAATTCCGACGAACCGTCCAGTTGCCCGCATTGATCATGAGGATGTTGTATATAAGACCAAGAAAGAAAAATTCAAAGCAGTCGTAGATGAGGTTGTAAAGGCTCATGAAAAGGGACAGCCGGTATTGGTTGGTACGATAAATATTGATACATCAGAACTTTTGAGCGGTATGCTGAACAAGCGGGGGATTAAGCATCAGGTATTGAATGCGAAGTTCCATGAGTTGGAGGCAGAAATTGTAGCGCAGGCAGGTGTACATGGTGCGGTTACGATTGCAACCAATATGGCAGGTCGTGGTACGGATATCAAGCTTGACGAGGATGCAAGAGAAGCGGGCGGATTAAAGATTATCGGTACGGAACGTCATGAATCCAGACGTATTGACAATCAGCTTCGTGGTCGTGCCGGACGTCAGGGAGATCCGGGTGAGTCCCAGTTTTTCATTTCGCTGGAAGATGATCTGATGCGTTTATTCGGTTCCGAAAAACTGGTGGATATGTTTAACACATTAGGTGTTCCTGAGGGAGAGCAGATTCAGCACAAGATGCTTTCCGGTGCGATTGAAAAGGCACAGAAAAAGATAGAGGCAAACAACTTTGGTATTCGTAAAAATCTGTTGGATTATGATCAGGTTATGAATGACCAGAGAGAGATTATTTATGATGAAAGACGTCGCGTGTTGAATGGCGAGAGCATGCGGGATGTTATTTACAAGATGATTACAGACCGGGTAGAGGCAGCAGTCGATACCTGCATTTCACCGGAACTTCCGTCTGAGGAGTGGGATGTGGGAGAATTAAACCAGCTTTTACTTCCGCTCATTCCGTTAGAACCGGTGACGCCAGATTCTGTAAAGGAATTTAAAAACAGCAAGGAATTAAAACACAGCCTAAAAGAAAAGGCAGTGAAATTATACGAAGCAAAAGAAGCGGAGTTCCCGGATTCTGAAGCAGTCCGCGAATTAGAGCGTGTCATCCTCTTAAAGGTTATCGACCGGAAATGGATGGATCATATCGACGATATGGATCAGCTTCGTCAGGGTATCGGACTTCAGGCATATGGTCAGAGAGATCCGCTGGTAGAGTATAAGATGGCTGGTTTTGATATGTTTGATGCCATGATAAACGGTATTCAGGAAGATACGGTTCGCCTGCTGTTCCATGTTCGCATTGAACAGAAAGTAGAGCGCGAGCAGGTGGCAAAGGTGACTGGAACCAATAAAGATGAGTCTGCGCAGGGCGCGCCAAAAAGACGGGAGGCTGCAAAAGTATACCCGAACGATCCATGCCCATGCGGAAGCGGCAAGAAATATAAATATTGCTGCATGAATAAGTAGGAAATAT
>CAMBKU010000042.1 GCA_945868305.1 uncultured Lachnospiraceae bacterium
AGGGCTTGGAGCAGGGCTTGGAACAGGGCTTAGAACAGGGCTTAGAGCAGGGCTTGGAACAGGGGCGTAGTGAAGGAATAAACCAAATGATATCAGCCATCCGAAATCTGATGTGCAATCTTGACATGACGGCGGAACAGGCAATGACAGCCCTTGGGATTACAGAGGCAGAGAGGAAAAAATATAAAGGAAAATTAGAGGAAGAAAGAGGATGACAGGAGTATATGGCAGAGAGAGTAAATTATGAAGTTGGTGATATTGTGAGGTTAAAAAAGCCACATCCATGTGGCAGCAGTGAATGGGAAATTTTGCGCGTGGGGGCGGATTTCCGGCTGAAATGTTTAGGCTGTGGACATCAGGTAATGGTGGCAAGGAAACTGGTGGAGAAAAACACAAAAGAACTACGTCACATGGGATAGTAAAAAATAAAAAATTGTAAAAAATGCTTGAAACTATAAGCTTTTTATGATATCATATAACCTCGTGATATAAACTTATAAATTCCTTGCTCCCCACATTGTTGAGGGGCCAGAGACCAGAAGGAGGTAACAGCATGAACAAATACGAGTTAGCACTTGTTGTCAATGCAAAGATCGAAGATGATGCCAGAACAGCTACAGTTGAAAAGGCAAAAGAGTACATTACCCGTTGTGGTGGTACAATCACAAATGTAGATGAATGGGGCAAAAAGAAATTAGCTTACGACATTCAGAAGATGAGTGAAGGTTTCTACTATTTCATCGCTTTCGATGCAGAACCAGGTGTTCCGGCAGAAGTAGAACAGAATATCCGTATCATGGACAACGTTCTTCGTTTCTTATGCGTTAGACAGGACGAGGCATAAGTAGAAAAGGAGATCGCGGTATGAATAAAGTAATACTGATGGGACGCTTAACAAGAGATCCTGAGGTACGTTATTCTCAGGGAGAACAGGCAACAGCCATTGCGCGATATACAATCGCAGTAGATAGAAGATTCAGACGTGACGGAGATGCGCAGACAGCAGATTTTATCGGTTGTGTCGCATTCGGACGTCAGGCTGAATTTGCAGAGAAATATTTCCGTAAGGGAACGAAGATTCTTGTAACGGGAAGAATCCAGACCGGCTCATATACGAACCGTGACGGACAGAAAGTCTATACGACAGATGTTGTCGTAGAAGAACAGGAATTTGCAGAAAGTAAGGCAGCAAGTAACGAGAATGCCGGATATGCACCTGTAGATAACCGTCCATCACCGAGTGCGGCAGCTGGAGATGGCTTCATGAATATTCCAGATGGAATAGATGAAGAGTTACCATTTAACTAAATGAATTAGGAGGTAATAGTCATGGCTTTTAATAAATCAGACAGAGGCGATGCGCCAATGAGAAGAAGAGGCGGAATGCACAGAAGAAAGAAAGTCTGCGTATTCTGTGGAAAAGATAACGTAATTGATTACAAGGACGTTAATAAATTAAAGAGATATATCTCTGAGAGAGGAAAAATTCTTCCGAGAAGAATCACAGGAAACTGTGCAAAACATCAGAGAGCGCTTACAGTAGCAATTAAGAGAGCGCGTCATATTGCTTTAATGCCATATGTAACAGATTAATATAGTGGTTATGATAGAGACCAATCATCCGATGGGTGATTGGTCTTTTTTCTTGACGGCATATGGCGGAAAAGATACAATTATTTCAAGAAGGAAAAAGGAGAAAGTCTGGGGATTGAAAAAAGAAGTAATAAAGTTCAGGGGTTGGATGATTTTTAATATTGGCTGGACGATTTTGTATTTGGGTTGGAGGATTTTTTATACGGTTCCGACGGATTCAGGGATTTTTTCACTGGTAGCAGGCATTGCGCTTCTGGTGGTTGAGATTCTTGGAATGTTAGAAGCACTCGTGCATTATTTTAATATGAGCAATATCAAATATCCGAAGTTTCCGGAGGTAGAGCCGGAGGATTACCCGGAGGTTGATGTTTTAATTGCCACCTATAATGAGCCAATTGAAATTTTATACCGGACAGTCAACGGCTGTGTGCATATGGATTATCCGGATAAGAGCAAAGTACATATCTATTTCTGTGACGATGGAAGCAGAAAGGAAGTAGAGGAACTGGCGGCGCAGATGCATATTGGTTATATCAAAAGAGAGGAGCATAAGGGAGCCAAGGCAGGAAATTTAAATCATGCCATGACGGTAACATCCTCACCGTATATTGCGACTTTTGATGCGGATATGATACCAAAACACAATTTTCTCATGGTGACAATGGCATATTTTGCGGATCAGGAGAAGAAAAATAAGGAACTGCCGGAGGATGAGCAGGTACATCTGGGGTTTATACAGACACCGCAGACTTTTTATAATCCTGATTTGTTTCAGTACAATTTGTTTTCGGAAGATCGGATACCGAATGAGCAGGATTATTTTTATAAGGATGTGCAGGTATCACGAAATAAGAGCAACAGCGTAATTTACGGCGGTTCCAATACAGTGATTTCCCGCCGTGCATTGGAAGACGTTGGCGGATTTTACGAAAAGAGTATCACAGAGGATTTTGCTACCGGAATTCTGATTCAGAAAAAGGGTTATATCTGTTATGCGCTAAATGAGGTTCTGGCTTCGGGACTGTCACCTACAGATTTAAAGGCGCTTATAAACCAGCGTGTGAGATGGGCGAGAGGCTGTATCTGCACAGGCAGAAAGATGCATCTTCTTTTCACACCGAAGCTTAAATTCGGTCAGAGGGCAAATTATCTCGCATCGGTATGGTACTGGTATGCTTCCTGGAAGAGGTTTATCTATATCATGTCGCCAATTCTGTTTGCGACATTTGGTGTGTTGGTGGTTCGTTGTACACTGGTGGAGGTTTTGATTTTCTGGTTTCCGATGTATATAAGTAGCAACATCTGTTTGAAAATGATGAGTCATAACATTCGTACTACAAAGTGGACGAATGTATATGAGACGGTACTTTTTCCATTCCTTATGGTACCGACGCTTTTGGAGACTTTTGGTATATCCATGAAGAAGTTTAAGGTGACGAAAAAAGGCGGAGGAGACGAGGAAAAAGAACGTACATGGCATTATGCGATACCGCATATTATATTGGTGGTATTATCATGTATCGGAATCATCAATTGTGTGCGGTGGACCTTTGATACGGGCAGCATAGATTATTTTGTGATTTTGTTCTGGTTGATTACAAATCTTTATAATATTGTGATGTCAATCTTTTTTATCATGGGAAGAAAGGCATACCGTAAATATGAGCGTATGACAGTGAAGAAACCCTGTGAAATTACAAACGGAATTGTTACGGTAAACGGTATGAGTCTGGATGCTTCGGAAGGCGGTATTTCGATTCTGTTAAAGAAGCCAGAGGATTTTGATGATGAAGAAGATGTATACATCACGCTCTTGGACAAAAGCCAGAAGGCCAGGGTGAAAGGAAAGGTAGTATTAGTGACCAGACAGGGAGATATGTGGAAATATGTCTTTTCTATAGAAGATATGCTTGAAAGTAGAAGTGAATACACCTTTATCATATATGATAACTTTACTTCCATGCCGGTGAATCTGGATGAATCGACATCCAGTTTTGATGACCTGCGTCTTAATATTACACGCAGGACGCAGAAGAATATGTTTAAAAACCGTAAGATGGCACGGATACCAGTAACAGCAGAGGTAGAAACAGAGTCCGGACTGACGGTAAAGATAAAAAATTATAATTATAAATATTTGTTGATTTCTTATTCGGGCGCAGAACTTAAAGAGTTAGTGCTGCCGCTGAAAAAAGAACTGGTGGTTGAGGCGGTATATGACGAAAAATTTGGAGATTCTTTGTATTTGTACCGGATAACGAATTATCGAATGTTACATGAAAATCCGGAGAAACAGCGGCTTATTCATAGTTGGATTGAGGAATGTATATACCAGGATGAAGTAAAACAGACACAGAAGATAAGTTTGAAAAAGCAACGTGTACTGGCATTGGATGAATTTTCAGAGATGAATTATTTATAGGGCGATATGAAGGGGATTAGAATTAAAAAACAAAATATAAAAAAGGGAGCATGCAGTCTGCTTTTATTATGCAGTCTGTTTTGCTTTCCGGTTTCTGTTTTCGGAGCAAAGACGCAGAAAACAGAGGAGAAAGAGATATTGGAGATAAGGCTGGATAAATTTCAGGCAGGAGAGGATGTGACGGAGAGTTTTTCTCCGCAGATTGTCTACGATGAAACAAGCGGCCAGACAAATCTGTCTTTCCAAACGGAAGGAGAAACGGAAGGGCAGTATGCTTTGTCTGTATTTGAGAATGACAAAGAGAAACTAAAAGACTATGAAGGCGTGGAGCTGTGCTTAAAAAACAACAGGAACGAAGAATTGAAAATGAATGTTTTGCTCAGCACACTGGAGGAGACGGTCTTGATTGTGCGTGATGGCGCGAAGGTCTGGCTGGAAGAAAAGGATGTTTATCAGGTAAAAGAATCGGAGCTGGGCTGTTTTACGGTTCCGGCAAACTATGACGGTACGATATATATACCGTTTACGGCATTTGCACAGGTAGACGATACAGAAGAACCGGAGGAAATAACGGGAATTTATGGAATCGGTTTTACTTTTGTACTACCGGAAGACAGCAGAGCAGATGTTTCTTTATCTGCTATTCGTATGATACCGGAAAATACAGCACAGGCAAAAACCTATTTTGAGATTACAGGGGCAGACAGCGTGTTGCGTCCGAGACTTGGAGAGAGCACGGCAAATTACAGTGTGGAGTTTTATAACGGAATGGGACAGGTCTGTGATAGCCGGGATGCGGTTTCTTATGAAATCGTTTCGGTAGACGGCGGGCAGGCAAAAGGAGCTTTCATAGATGAAAACGGACGGCTTACCGTGGAACCGGCTGCGGCAGAGGGAACTTATCTGCTTCGGGCAAACAGTGCTATGGGGAAGACGGCAGAAAAGGAAATCACGTTTAAGGCTTCCTGGACAGAGTCTCAGAAAACAGATAACGGGTATGATGCATCTATGGTTTCACCAGATGAGGTTACGGAAGTGGTGAGCCGGGAGCATCCGCTTATGGATGATGTTCTGGTAAAGAGAATTCGTATGGTAGTTGTGGCGATTGTAGTAATATTTCTTGGCTATTATACTTATAAGCATAACAGGTACAAAAAAGAATTTATGAAAAAATATGATAAGGGGGAGAAATAAATGCTGTTTTCAAGTATTACATTTTTATTTTATTTTTTCCCGGCGGTGTTAATTCTTTATTACTTGTTTCGGCGTTCCTATCCCATAAAAAACGGTATACTTCTAATGGCGAGTCTTGCTTTTTATGCATGGGGAGAACCGTGGTTTATTTTAATTATGCTTGTATCCATTTTGGGAAATTATATTTTTGCTCTTCTGGTGGATAAGTATCGGGAGAAGAAGCAGAAGGTGAAAATAATTCTGTTTTTTACGGTACTTTTGAACATTGGGCTTTTGTTTGTGTTTAAGTATGCAGACTTTATGATTCGCAATATCAATGCGGCAACAAATGCGGATATTCCGCTGCTAAATTTGGAACTGCCGATTGGAATTTCCTTTTTTACGTTCCAGGCGCTTTCCTATGTGATTGATGTTTACCGGAAAGAGGGAAGGGTGCAGAAAAACCCGTTTTATGTGGCACTTTATATCTCCTTTTTCCCACAGTTAATTGCAGGACCGATTGTGAAATATTCTACAATCGATGAACAGATTTGTCACAGAGAGGAGACATGGGATAAATTTTCCGTGGGTGTCTGCCGGTTTATCGCAGGTTTTGGAAAAAAGGTATTGCTTGCAAACAATTTTGCAATCGTGGCGGATCATGTGTTTGATACCTATCAGGCAGGAGGATGCCCGGTTACGCTGGCATGGCTTGGTTCTTTTGCCTATACCTTTCAGATTTTATTTGATTTCTCCGGTTATTCTGATATGGCAATCGGGCTTGGGCTGATGTTTGGCTTCAAATTTGAGGAAAACTTCAACTATCCTTATATTTCCCAGTCTATCGGTGAGTTCTGGCGAAGATGGCATATATCATTGGGAAGCTGGTTTCGGGAATATGTTTATTTCCCGCTTGGCGGCTCCAGGGTGAAAAATATGGATAAGGTAATCCGGAATATGCTTGTGGTATGGCTTTGTACCGGAATCTGGCATGGGGCGGAATGGACCTTTTTAATCTGGGGGCTTCTTAATTTTGTGTGTCTGGTGTTTGAACGGTTTACGAATTTTGAGGAGAGCCGTATACCGGGCTTTATCAAGTGGTTTTATACAATGTTTATTGTGAATTTGGGATGGACGATTTTCCGGTCGCCGGATTTGATTTCTGCCGGGAAATTTATAAAATCCATGTTTGGTGTGGAAACAAGTGTTTTCTGGACAAATACGGTGTGGATGTTTTTAAAGGAATACGGTGTATTTTTTATAGCAGGTATTATTTTTTCCATTCCAATTGGAAAACGTTTTAATAAACTGATTGTGGAAAAGAAGGTTTCTACTTTTGTAATTGATATAATTTATCCGTTTCTAATGATGGGAATTTTTCTGATAGGAGTTACTTACCTGGTTAAGGGAAGTTACAATCCGTTTATTTATTTCAATTTCTAGGAGGCAGAGAATGAACAAGCTGATTTCAAAAAAGAGAGTTACCGCAGTTTTATTTTTGCTGTTCATTTTTGTTTATGCATTCTTTAATGCTAAAAAGGAGTTGCCGATTTTAAAGGAAACGGTGGGGGAGGCCATCAAACAGGGGAACGAACCGTCGGAGGTTATTGCTTCCGTAGAGGCAGCTGTTGATGAAAATGTATTGTGTCGATATGGTTTTATTGATGCCTATGGTCTTATCCAGAAATTTCTGGATAAAAATGAGGAAAATGACTTTGAGGTGGTAAAGGATACGGAAGGAAAGCTGCATTATACTTATTTTACGGAGACAACCAATGAAACAGCGGATTTTTCCAGACGCATGAAAAATCTGCAGGATTCCATCGAGGATGAAAATTGCAGGCTCATTTATGCAATGCCGCCGGATAAATATATTGAGGGGCATACGGAATATGCAAAAGGAATACCTTATAGTATGACCAATGAAACGGCAGACCAGTTTTTAAATGAGCTTTCCGCAGAGGGCGTGGATTACATTGATTTTCGGGAATATCTGCCGGATAGCGGGCTTGATATGTCCAATGTCTTTTTTAATACGGATCATCACTGGAAGATTGAGACAGTATTCTGGGCGTCCAATGTCTTTTTTGAGCAGTTAGAGGAACGTTACGGAGAGGTGATTTCCGGGGAGGAAATGTATAAAAACATTGATAATTACAATATATTTACCTATGAAAACTGTTTTCTTGGCTCTCAGGGCAGAAAGACAGGGCGCTATTATACAGAAGCGGATGATTTTACTTTGATTTATCCAAAGTTTGAGACAAATTATAAGTTTGATTCCTCCATTATGGATGGGATGACGCTGACCGGACGGTTTGAGGAGGCACTGGTTGCAGCCCCGGTACTTAGGCAGACGGCAAATCCGTATGATACAGATCTTTATATGGCATATATGTACGGAAATCAGGCATATGCCAAAATTGAAAATCTGGACAATACAGAGGGAATGAACATCTGCTTTATCAAGGATTCCTATGCGGTTCCGTTTGCTGCATTTTCTTCTCTGCGATGTCATAATGTATATTTGCTGGACCCGAGGTATTATGAGGGAAGCATGGAAGATTTTATTAATAAAAATGAGCTTGATTATGTAGTGGTAATGTTTTCGCCGGAGGATCTGGCGGATGAGTTCTTTACTTTTGGAGAATAAAATACTTTCTTTCATATTTGTATAATGTTATAATAGGCAGATAGATATCTGTTATATTGTTTTTGTATGAAAATGGGAGAAGCTTAAAAATGAAACAAGATATAAAATTAAAAGGAAGGCTGAAGAATTATATGCTCTGGCCGATGCTTTTGACGTTGCTGTTAGTAATCATGAATATTCCTCTTTATTTTATGGATGTAAATGCGGGAGGAATGTTCAGCGTTTTTACAGTAATTTATTTTCTGGTCGTGCTTTTTTCCTATCTTCGGAATAAGCCGATTTTGGCAGGGGAGTTAGTCAACTTTGCCACGCAGTACGGAACAGTGCAGAAAAAACTCTTAAACGAGTTTGAGGTGCCTTATCTTTTAATGGATTACACGGGAAAAATTCTCTGGGTAAATGAGCAGTTTACGGCAATTACCGGAAAGGGAAAGAATTACCATAAGTCTATTACCTCCATATTTCCGTCTGTCACCAAGGAATTGCTCCAAAAACAGGAGGAATTTGAGGATATCCGTATTACCTGGGGAGACCGGGTTTACCGTGCATCTCTTACGAAACTGTATTTTGATGTCCTTGGTGAGGCAAATGACATGATCTCTTTTGAGGAAAGCGAGCAGTTTCTTACAGCGATGTATTTGTTCGACGAGACGGAACTTAACCGCTATATTCAGGAAAATGAAGACCAGAAGATGATTGCGTCTTTAATTTATATCGATAACTATGATGAGGCGCTTGACAGTATCGAGGATGTAAAACGTTCTCTTTTGGCAGCGTTGATTGACCGGAAGGTCAACAAATATTTTTCAGCAGTGGACGCATTGGTGCGGAAGATGGAAAAGGATAAATACTTTGTTGTATTTAAGCATAAATACTTAAGCAAGCTGGAGGAAGATAAATTTAATCTGCTTGAGGATGTAAAGAATGTTAAGGTCGGAAATGAGATGGCAGTCACTTTAAGTATCGGTGTTGGTGTCGGCGGAGGCAGCTATAATCAGAATTATGACTATGCCAGAATGGCAATTGATCTTGCGCTTGGACGAGGCGGAGATCAGGTTGTGGTAAAGGATGGCGAAAAGATTTCCTATTATGGCGGAAAATCCAGACAGGTGGAAAAGATGACACGTGTAAAGGCACGTGTAAAAGCGCATGCGCTGCGTGAAATGATTGAAAGCCGGGAGCGTGTGCTGGTCATGGGACATAATATCAGCGATGTGGATTGTCTGGGAGCGTCGATTGGTGTTTACTGTGCGGCAAGGGAAATGGGCAAGAAGTGTCAGATTGTTTTAAATGAGGTGACATCCTCATTACGTCCATTGAAAGAATGTTTTACGGCGGAAAAGGGTTATCCGGAAGATATGTTTATTAAGAGCGAGGAAGCCCTTCAAATCGTGGATAGTAAGACGTTGGTTATGGTGGTTGATACAAACCGGCCAAGCTATACGGAGTGTCCGCAGTTATTAAATGAGAGTAAGAGTATTGTAGTATTTGATCATCACAGACAGGGCAGTGAGGTCATAGAAAATCCGGTTTTATCCTACATAGAACCTTATGCGTCCTCAGCCTGCGAAATGATTGCTGAGGTATTGCAGTATTTTTCGGAGGGCATTAAGTTGGAGCCAGCAGAAGCAGACAGTATCTATGCAGGTATCCTGATTGATACCAACAATTTTGTGACAAAGACCGGAGTGCGCACGTTTGAGGCGGCAGCCTATTTGAGACGTTGCGGTGCAGAGGTAACGCGTGTGCGCAAGCTCCTGCGGAATGATATGAGTGATTATAAGGCGAGGGCAGAGGTCGTGCGTTACGCAGAGGTCTACCGTGGTGCATTTGCCATTTCAGTCTGCTATCCGAATCAGTTGGAAAGCCCGACGGTAGTTGCCGCACAGGCGGCGAATGAACTGCTCAATATCATTGGAATCAAAGCTTCTTTTGTTCTTACGGAATATCAGAACAAAATTTTTGTAAGTGCCCGTTCGATTGATGAAATCAACGTCCAGCTTATTATGGAGCGGCTTGGCGGAGGAGGTCACTTAAATGTGGCAGGTGCGCAGCTTACAAACTGCAATATCGAAGAAGCAAAGCGCATGATTCAAAGGACAATAGACGTAATGCTTGAGGAAGGAGAAATCGAATTATGAAAATAATTTTATTACAGGATGTAAAGTCTTTAGGAAAAAAGGGAGAGATTGTAAACGTCAGTGACGGTTACGCAAGAAATATGATTTTGCCGAAAAAGCTCGGTGTGGAGGCAACCGGAAAAAACTTAAATGATTTAAAGTTGCAAAACCAGCACGCTGAGAAGGTTGCCGAGGAAAATTTGGAAAAAGCAAAAGAGCTCGCAAAGGAATTGGAAGATAAGGTAGTTGAGGTGAAAATCAAATCCGGTAAGGAAGGAAAGACCTTCGGTTCTGTTTCCACCAAGGAGATTGCTACGGCAGTTAAAGAACAGCTGGGGCTTGAGCTTGATAAGAAAAAGATGAGCTTAAATGACGGTATCAAGGCACTCGGAACCTATGAAGTGACAGTGAAGCTTCATCCGAAGGTGACCGGGACCTTAAGAGTAAAAGTAACAGAACAGTAGAAAGTATGGAGGATTCTTCAATGGAAGAAGCTCTTATGAAAAGAGTTATGCCAAACAGCCTGGAGGCAGAACAGTCCGTCATAGGTTCTATGATTATGGACAAGGAAGCTATTGTGGTGGCATCGGAAACCCTCTTAAAAGAGGATTTTTATCATGGACAGTACGGAGTTTTGTTTGAAGCCATGGTGGAACTGTTCAACGAGGGGCAGCCGGTTGATTTGGTCACACTGCAAAATAAATTAAAAGAAAAAGATGTTCCGCCAGAGGTCAGTAGCCTTGAATATGTTAAAGATCTGGTAACAGCGGTTCCGACTTCGGCAAATGTGAAATACTATGCGGAGATTGTAAAAGAAAAGGCGGTTTTAAGAAAACTGATTAAGGTAACAGAGAACATTGAAAATGAATGTTATCTGGGAAAAGATTCGTTAGAGATTATTTTAGAGGATACTGAAAAGGGAATTTTCGATCTGTTGCAGAACCGTGGCGGCGGAGATTATGTGCCAATCAAGCAGGTCGTTATCAATGCACTGGAGAAAATCGAACTTGCATCAAAAACCAAAGGAAATGTTACGGGAATTGCCACTGGCTTCGTGGATTTGGATTACAAGATGGCGGGGCTTCAGCCTTCCGATCTGATTCTGGTTGCCGCAAGACCATCTATGGGAAAGACGGCATTTGTTCTTAACATTGCCCAGTATGTGGCATTTCACAGCAATCTTACGACAGCTATATTTTCTCTCGAAATGTCAAAGGAGCAGTTGGTAAATCGTATGTTTTCCCTGGAATCCAGGGTGGATGCCCAGGTGCTTCGTTCCGGTAATCTGGCGGATTCTGACTGGGAAAAACTGATTGAAGCGGCGGGAGTAATCGGCGGTTCAAACTTAATTATTGATGATACACCGGGTATTTCCATTTCCGAGCTTCGAAGTAAGTGCAGAAAGTACAAGCTGGAACACGATTTAAAGCTTATCATTATTGACTACCTTCAGCTTATGTCTGGTTCCGGCAGGAGTACTGATTCCAGACAGCAGGAAATTTCTGATATCTCCCGTTCCTTAAAGGCTCTGGCGAGAGAGTTAAACGTTCCAGTTATTGCGTTATCGCAGCTTTCCCGTGCGGTAGAGCAGCGTCCCGATCATCGTCCGATGCTGTCAGATTTGCGAGAATCCGGAGCTATCGAGCAGGATGCCGACGTCGTCATGTTCATATATCGTGACGACTATTACAATAAAGATTCGGAAAATAAAAATATCGCGGAGATTATTTTGGCGAAACAGAGAAATGGTCCAATCGGAACCGTAAACCTGGTATGGCTGCCGCAGTATACAAAATTTGCGAACCTTGAAAGAAATTAAGATACCCATAAAAAATTTTTTGCGAAAATAGAAAATAGATTTTAAGAGAAAAAGCAGATGCGGTCAGAATCCTGACTGTATCTGCTTTTTTGTGCCGAAAGCGCCCGACCGAAAACCATTGTAAGGGTTTTTGGACATGGTATATAATAGACAGGTAAAAGAAAGGCGAGGAGGTTAATCTGGTGGAGAAAGTACGTTATATGATTTCAGATGCAGCGAATCTGGTCAATGTGGAAGCACATGTATTGCGTTACTGGGAAGATGAGCTGGAACTTGACATTCCGAGGAATGAATTGGGACACCGTTATTATACAAAAGAAAACATCGAGCAGTTTTTAAAGATAAAAGAATTAAAGGAAAAAGGCTATCAGCTAAAAGCCATCAAGATGCTGGTTCAGTCGAAGGAGGATGCATTGGAGACAGAAAACGAAGAAAGAGGCGTTTCGGCAGTCAGCACCCAGGTACATAGTGAGGTGGTGGACAAGCATTCTCAGACGCCCGGGAGCCGCATGGAGCAGTTTCAGATGCTTATGGCAAACATTGTAAAAAATGCCATAGAGGAAAATAATCATGCTCTGGGAAAAGAAGTAGGTGAGCAGGTTGGAGACCGGGTGTTAAAGGAAATGAACTATCTGATGCGTGAGCAGGATGATCAGGAGGAGGAACGCTACCGTAAGCTGGATGAAACAATCCGAACTTACCAGAAGGGCGGACGCAGAGTCAGAAAAGCAGCGAAAAAGGAAGCAAAGCAGATGGAGAAGAAGGCGAAGCTTTTAGGGAGAAACAAGAGTTTGAATCCGAAGCAGGCTTAAAAGATTTAAGTATCGCACCAGGCATGTATATGTTTGGTGCGATTTTTTTGCTGAATAAGAGAAGTTTAAAAGAAAAAACGGACCCTGAAAGGTCCGTTTATCGTGTTTTGACAGAAAATCCGCCGATAACAGACTTTCTGTGGTAGAACTATTCTGCTTCGATAGCTCCTGTAGGACATGCACCAGCGCATGTACCGCAAGATACACAAGCAGCAGCGTCGATTTCGAATTTTCCGTCGCCTGCAGAGATAGCTCCTACTGGACATTCTCCTTCACAAGTACCGCAAGATACACATGCATCAGTAATAACGTATGCCATTTTATTTTCCTCCTTTTATTATGAAAAATCTTGAATGGTAAGCTATGTAGCTTTGAAATCATTTTAATACAAAAAGAAGGTTTATACAAGTACAAAATCAAGTACCAGATTAGTATAAATCGCCCAAATCTGGAAAATATAAAAACAGGTTTGCATATTTTCCAGTTTGGGCTTATAATAACCACATTGACAGTAAAAAGGACAAAACATTTTACTGCGTTTCATTACAAAAGGAGGATATATTTATGGCAGCACAGGTAACAAAAAGCACTATGATTGGTGAACTGCTTCAGATTGATGAGAACATTGCACCGATTCTTTTAAACATTGGAATGCACTGCTTGGGATGCCCATCTTCTCAGATGGAGACAATAGAGGAAGCTGCAATGGTTCACGGTATTGAGCCGGAATCATTGGTAAAGGAGATTAACGATTTCCTCGCAAAATCCGAAAACTAAGCCGTATACAATTCCAGGTGTGGAGCAATCTGCACCGGAAATCAAAACAGGATGTCAGCCCATGTCGTATTTGACCGGGAAGACATCCTGTTTCTTTATAGAAGACACATTTCGCTTAAACTTATCGCGTTTGCGATACAATTTATAATGTAGCGAGAAGCTGAAGTGCCTGATCCTTTATTATGAGAGAATAATGTTCCGTGAAGTAGGCTTCTTCTGCAGCTGTATAGCGTTCCTGGTGGGAATATTCAGCCAGAACATTGCAGACCTTATTGAATTCTTCCGGAGTATGAGAGCCTTTTGTGAGAATCAGGTAAAACCGATTGGAATTCGGGCTTTTGTAAAGCGTATTCTGCTCATCATAAAAGTCTTTTAGTACGCAGGCGAGCCTTGTCACCTCTTTTAAGCTGTCAAAAACAAAGAGCTTGGAAAGATTGGTGAGAACGTCTACGGTTGGAGCAGTCGCCTGTTCTTTCTTTCGGTTTAGAGCTTCCGGCAAAGGAATGAACTCTGTATCCTGTCTTTTTGCATGCTTCTCGTCTGGAGTTTTCGCATCCTGCATCCTGCGGAACATATCAAGAATGTCATCTGCGCCTTCCGGAACGGAAGCGCCAAGAGAAGATTCGTTGTAATCCTCGAAATTGTCCTCGGGTCCGGGATTGGAAAATTTGGAGAAGCGGGTATCCAGTTCCTCCGGGTATTCCACTTTTGTGATAATCAGTATAATAGAATCAGCGGACATGGGAACTGCTTCAATCATAAGAGGGATGTCCTCCGCTTCAAAGCCGTACTCATAAGCAGCCTGCTGCATCATTTCTCGAAATAAAGCTTTTGCATTTTCAGTACCATAGGCTAATTCACTCATTTTGAGCTGACGGTCTGCAAGATCTTCTTTTGTTAAAGTGCATCGAATCTGATTTTCGCTTACTTTTTCAATCTTCATATAATCACTTCCAATCAACCTATTTTTGTAATGACAAGTATATATAATATAGTATGCGAAGTCAAGCGTCTGATTTCAAAATTTATAAAAAAATTATAAAATTTATAAAAAAATCTGAAAATTCTTGCAAATAGAAAAATGATGTGGTATAAAAAGGAAAGAGATGTTATTCCGGTTCCCGAAAGGGAGGGAAAAAAATTCAAAAAGCAATCTGGTTCGGTAAGTATCGCATTTTAGAATGTATCGGTACTGGCGGTTTTGGCCGTGTTTATCTCGCCGAACATCTGAAACTGAAGACGTTGCGGGCAATCAAGCAGATTCCGCGGAAGGAAACAGATACGCCTTCATTTCTGTCAGAAGCTTTGCTTCTGAAAAATCTGAAACATCCTGGTATTCCCATCATATTTGACATTGAAGAAGATGAAAACAGCATATTTGTGATAGAGGAATATATCGAGGGTGAATCATTGGAAGCCTTTGCGCTTCATCAAACAAAAATTTCTGAGAAAAAGATCGTACAGATCGGTATCCAGTTATGTGAGATCTTAAGTTATCTGCATCAGCAAAAGCCTTACCCGTTGCTTTATCTGGATATGAAGCCGGAGCATGTTTTTTTGTGTGCCGGGCAGGTCAGGCTGGTGGATTTTGGGATTTCTGCCTATCTGGATGAAAAAAGAAATTCCTATCCGTCCTATGGGACAAAGGAGTATGCAGCACCGGAGCAGTTCGGGAAAGAGCAACCCGGGATATGGACCGACATTTTTGGTGTTGGGCGTATTTTATCCTTTTTAACCGGACAGGGACAGCATTCGGTATCGAAGGGGCTTAGAACTGTCGTAGGACGGGCAACACAAACGGAACCACTAAAGCGCTACAGAACTGCGGAGGAAATGAAGCAGGAACTCATTTTGATTCAGCGAAAGAGGATTCCGGGAAGAAAAGTGCGGACGGAAGAACATCTCTTAAAAAAGATAGCAGTATGTGGAAGCGGAGTACGGATTGGAGCCACGCATTTTTCCATTGCTCTGAATAGTTTTCTGAATGAGGAAGGCTATCGCAGCTTTTATTTGGAAGAAAACAACAGTCGGGCATTGTGGAAAATCGGGAAAACAAAACGCGGCATTGTGGAAAAAGACGGTTTTTTGTATTATGGATATTTCTGCGGAAAAACCAGTCTGGCAGAAGAAAGAAAAATGATGGGAGTATTTGATTTTGCAGTTGCAGATTATGGATGCCAGGTGGAAGATACCGAAGAAATAAAAAAAGCAGATCGAATCGTGCTGTTACTCGGAGCAAGAGACTGGGAGAAAGAAGAAGCATGGACCGCTTTGGAGCGGTATCGTTATTGCAGCAGGCTTGTGTTGGTCTGCAATTACGGAGATGAAAAAGCAGCCAGAGAATATGCCAAAAGAGCGGGCAGGCGTGTGTACTGTTTTCCGTTGGATGCGGATGCGTTTTGCGTGGATGAAAAGAAATGTTCCTTTTTCCGGGAAATATTGCGTAAGGAAGGGTGGTGAGAAGTTGGGATGTTATAAGGGAAAAGAGCCAATGAAAAGAACGATTGGTGTTTTGGGCAGTGAGCGAGGCACCGGAGTGACACATCTTTGTATTGCACTTTCCAATTTTATTTCCCTGGAATCCGGCGGAGAAGTAAAGCTTTTAGATGTAAGCGGCACTGGAGAACTTCGTCAGATAAAGACGGCAAAAGAAGGCAGACTTTTTGGTGTATCCTATTTTCCGGATACACGAAAGGAGCAGATTCCGCGTCTTATGAGTGAAAGCTATGATTATATGATTCTGGATTTTGGAAACGATAGTGAAAGTAATTATGCGGAATTTTTACGTTGCACAAAAAAAATCGTTTTAGGCTCATTTTGCCCGTGGAAGCGGCAGGCGTATGATAGATTTATGCAGTTTGCAAAAAAGGAAAAGAACTATGCGGATTGGGAGTTCTGCGAATTGTTTGGGAAAAAAGAAGACAAAAAAGAATTTAAAAGATTATACGGTGTACCGCTTCGCAGGATTCCCTTTATTTTAAATCCCTATGAACTGGGGAAAGACGAATTTTTATTCCTGAAGGAATTTATAAGAGGCTTATAGCCGGTATATCACGATAACCTTCTGGTCAGGGAATGGAGAAAAGGGTATGACAAAATTGAATGAAAAGGACAATCTTTTTATGGAACTGCAATCGATAGAAAACAGAGGTATTATGATATTTTTTGAGGGCAGTCCATGTGATTCCGCTACGGCGGCAGACCGGATGACGGTAAATGAAGAGGACGTTTATATGCGGGATTACGTTTTTGATAAGGGGGTATTAAAGGAACTGAGATTTGATAAAGTAAAAAGTAACTAAAATCCGAAAGAGTTATCCTCAACGTCTGATTCGGATGAAATAACAAAAAGCCTGCGGTCAGGAAATAAAATTTCTGCCCGTGGGCTTTCTAAATATAAAGGAATTCTTAAATTTTTTGTTTGTGCGAAATTGGAAACAGGAAAATGTTTGCTTCTTATTTTGGGTATGCTATAATAGGAACGTTTAGAAGATAAAAGAATGTATTCGAGATACATAAGGAGGACGGGAATTGAAAAAAAATATAAAAATTGCTCCGGTGCTTGCTGTTTTACTGCTGATCGTGGTAGTGGTTTTGTTTATGATCTGTGGCAGCATCTTAAAAAAATATATGCCGACGAAGGAAGTAAAGGATTTAAATGAGTATTATGCGCTTACCAGTGAGGAACAGATGGCGGTTATCAAAGATAACGTTGTTTTGGAGGCAAAAGGCATTTACGTGGACGGGAAGGCATATTTGGATTACAACACGCTGCATGACTGTCTCAATGAGCGCTTTTATTGGGATGCAAATGAAAATGTCCTTTTGTATACGACACCAACTGATCTGATTTCCGTAAATGCAGGTGAGAGCCGTTATTTTGTGACGAAAGCGGAGACTGCGACGGATTATGTAATCGCGCGGGTGGATGCAGATACTTTGTATGTTGCGCTGGATTTTGTGCAGCAGTATACGAATATGGCATATACTTATTTTGAAGGACCAAATCGTGTGGTGATTACAACGGCAGATGGAGATAAGGATGTAACGGCGGCGAAGAAGGATACAGAGCTTCGTGTAAAAGGTGGAATTAAGAGCCCGATTTTAAAACAGATAGCAAAAGGCGACAGCCTTGCTGTTATTGAGCAGGGAGATAACTGGACGAAGGTTGCCAGTGAAGATGGTATTGTCGGTTATGTAAAGACAAAATTTATCGGTGAAACGGAGAACATTCCGGCATCATCCGTGATTAACGGGTATACGGAGGAATTTACCCACATCAGAAAAGATACGGCAGTTAATCTCGGCTGGCATCAGGTCACCGCTGCGGAAGCAAATGCAAAGATTGCAAATGTACTTACGAGTACAAAAGGGTTAAACGTGATATCACCTACCTGGTTTTATTTAAAAGACAATGAAGGAAATTTGGCTTCTCTGGCGAGCATGGACTATGTAAATTACTGTCACCAGAACGGTGTTGAAGTCTGGGGATTGGTCAGCAATCTGGAGAAGTCGGATGTAGACTCTACGGAGGTACTGACGCATACCTCAAAACGTCAGAATCTGGTTAATCAAATTATTGCGCTGGCAATTCAGTATGACCTGGACGGTGTGAATGTGGATTTTGAAGCTTTGGAGGGAGCAGTCGGAGACGGGTATATTCAGTTTATCCGGGAGCTTTCTTTAAAATGTGCCAACAATGGACTGGTACTATCTGTGGACAATTATGTGCCGACAGAAAGCAGCCGTTTCTATAACCGTGCAGAGCAGGCGAAGTTTGCAGATTATCTGATTATCATGGGATATGATGAGCATTATGCGGGTTCTGAGGCCGGTTCCGTTGCTTCGATTGATTTTGTGAAAAACGGAGTTGCGGATACCATTGCAGAAGGCGTTCCGGCAGATCAGATTATCTTAGGAATGCCGTTTTATACCAGAGTATGGGCACTGACACCGAAGGATACAGCAGGAGACAGCGTGGAGGCAGCTTCGGATGATTACGTTTCTTATGATACGACAAGTCAGGCACTTGGGATGGATGAAGTACAGAGTCTTCTTACAACGAATGGAGCTGTGGCAACCTGGTCAGAAGCGGACGGACAAAATTACGCAGAGTATGTAAATTCCGGTGTAACCTATAAGGTCTGGATTGAAGATGCGGCTTCTCTGGAGGTGAAACTGCAAGTCATGAAAGAAAATGGTCTTGCAGGAGCGGCATTTTGGAAGCTTGGATTTGAAAATGCCAGCGTTTGGGATACCATAATTAAATATGTAAATTAGAAAAATGGCAGGGACGCCGCAGGTGTGTCTCTGCCATTTTATGTTGCTATACATTGGAAGGGAAGGATGAATAAATGAACATACAGGAAAAGTTGATGATGGAAATGATTCGCTATTATAAGGGTGATGCAAAGCGAATTCAGCATTTTACAAAGGTTTATAGCTATGCGTCTCTGATTGGAAAGGCGGAGGGCGTAAGTGAACGGCAGCAGTATGTTCTTGAGCTTGCAGCGCTGGTACATGATATTGGAATCAAAATTGCGGAAGAAAAGTATGGTTATAATAACGGAAAGCTGCAGGAGCAGGAAGGACCTGCGGAAGCAGAAAAAATGCTTACAGCGCTGGGTGTTGCTTCAGAGGATGTGGCGCGCATCTGTTATCTGGTAGGGCATCATCATACTTATACGGATATGGATGGGATGGACTATCAAATTTTGGTGGAAGCGGATTTCCTTGTGAATTTATATGAGGATGGTGCCGGGAGAGAAGCGGCAGAGCATGCGGGGAAAAAGATTTTTAAAACCCAAACGGGAAAGAAGATTTTGCGGGAAATGTATGATGTTGTTTAACAAAATGAATTTTGCAAACTGAATACGAGGTAATATTTATGAAAATGCGTGAGGAATTTACCTGTCCACTGGAGTTGGTAGGTGATATGATTAAAGGAAAATGGAAACCGATTATTCTCTGGCGTCTTCGTCTGGGGCCTACTTCGTTAGCAAAATTGGAACGGGATATTGACGGTATTACGCAAAAGATGCTGCTTGAGCAGTTAAAGGAACTGCAGGAATACGGTTTTGTTGAAAAGAGGACTTATGAAGGTTATCCACTTCATGTGGAATACTATTTAACGGAGGATATGGGATTGCAGATTTTAGAAGCATTGAGAATTATGCAGCGTATCGGAATCCAGTATTTAAAAGCAGAAGGAATGGAACATATTTTAATAGAAAAAGGTGTTATGCCTGAATAATACCCACAAAAAAGTGCGTAATTTACGAAACAAAATGGGCTTGTTACAATGGCACTGCATTGAAAACAACTTACAAAAATATTTCAGGATGAAAAATGGAGGAAGAAAAATGGTTGTAACAAGTACAGGAATTGAAAATGGTGTGATAAAAGAAGAATATGGCGAGCGTGGGACACAGTTCAATGAAAATGGCATGCCTACGTTTTCGTTGCCTTTTCGGGTGGAGGATGCACCGGAAAATACGGTATCGCTTGCACTGGTATTAGAGGATAAGGATGCTTACCCGGTAACATTTGGTTTTTCATGGATTCACTGGCTGGCAGCTGATATTACACGTTTTGAACTGAAAGAAAATGAGAGCCAGACAGCGAAAGATTTTGTGCAGGGAGCGAATAGCTGGATGAGCATACAGGGCGGCGAGCAGTCAAGGAAGCTTTCCAGTTATTATGGAGGTATGACCCCACCGGATAAAGAACATCTATATGAGCTTCATGTTTATGCTTTAGATGTAAAGCTTCATTTGGAGCAGGGATTTTTCTTGAATGAACTCTATCGGGCTATGGACGGGCATGTTCTGGAGGAATATACGTTAAAGGGCACTTATGCACCAGTCCTTGATGCCAACGCATAAAAAAAGAGTCTTAATCATAAATTAGACTAAAATGCGCGAAAGGCTTTGGTTCGTGAAAAAGAAAATTGAATTAGCCATGGCTATTATTCTTCTGGCATCGGCATTTTTTCTGGCCAGAAAGGGCAGTGTCCTGGTAAACAGTAATAAAGCAAAGGAAAAGGAAACCTGTATCGTCATTGATGCCGGGCATGGTGGCGATGATCCGGGAAAAATAGGGATTAACGATGCCAAGGAGAAGGACATTAATCTTTCCATTGCATTGAAACTGAAAAAGCTGCTCGAAAAAGAGAATATTGAGGTTGTTCTTACAAGAAAGGATAAAAACGGGCTTTATTCTATGGGAGCATCCAACAAAAAAGTAGAGGACATGCGCAAACGCTGTGATATCATTACGGAGGCAATGCCGGTATTTACGGTGAGCATTCATCAAAACAGTTATACAGAGGAGTATGTAAAAGGTGCTCAGGTCTTTTATTTTGGACAGTCTGCCGAGGGAAAGGAGTTGGCGGAAACGCTGCAGGAAAGTCTGCGGACACATCTGGATGAGGAGAATAATCGGGTAGCGAAGGCAAACGAGAGCTATTATCTGCTAAAGAAGACACCGACGCCTACAGTCATTGTAGAATGTGGATTTTTAAGTAATACGGAAGAAGCAAATCTTTTGATTACGGAGGAGTATCAGGATAAAGTGGCAGAAGCGATAAAAGACGGTATTCTTACCTACTTAAACGGAGGTGAAGAAGGCACGGAAGCTGTGAGCGGTACGGAGGAGACAGGGGGCTCAGAGCCTGCTGAAAGATAGAAAAAAATATAGAAAAATAAGTAAAAGTCATCTGGTTGCAAAAAGATTTTTGACCGGATGACTTTTGGGTTCATAGGAATTCCCTGTCACATTGCAGTGCGAAATATGTCGAAAAAAACTGGTAGAGATGGTGCAAATAAATTAAAAACCGGGGCTGTCTTGCAATCTGCTTTGGTTTCGCTATAATCAAAGATAGAGGGTATTGGATCGAAGATTTTTAATTTGAAGATTCAGGGGGAAGAAATGGAAAATTATATTCTCTTACTTTTGACCAGTGCGATTGATGCATATATCTGGCTTTTAGTTTCAAAGATATTTTTAAGACAAAAGTATCATTTCAAGGTCTGTTTTGGCGGGTGGCTGTTGTTTGCGATTCTTTTATTTTTAAAAAGTATTGCTGCAAAGAATATGGAAAATGAAATGTTTAAATTATTACTTTGGACGGCTGGAGGAATGGTCATGGCGGTATTGACGGTTCGGTTGTTTGAAGGATCAATTCTGTATAAGATATTGAGTATTGCAGTTTATCTAATCGGAACTGGGATCTCGGATTTACTCATTATTTTATTTCTCATGGCTTTATTTCCCGGAATCTCTATAGAGGACTTTACTAATGTTACATATAGTGGCGTAGTGTACAGTTTTATAGGAAAAGCTACGGTATTGTTTCTGCTTTTTCTGGTCAAAAATAAATTGCATCCAGATTTGGAGCTGACCAGACAATATGGGAGTATTCTGATTAGCATGGTGGCGTTTGATGTTATCATGATTGCATTGCTTTACGTTACCTTTACGAGTAAAAAGATTGAATTTACAGAGAAAATGGGAGTTAGCTTTTGTGTTCTGAATCTTGTCCTGATTACGGGGTTTAGTGCCTGTGTGCTGAGGCAGATGAAAATATCTTCCAGGGAGTTATTAGAGGATCGTTTGAAGATGCAGAACATGGAAATGCGTCTGGAGCAGAATGCGGATATGGGAATGATTGTAAAGGGTGTGCGCAGCCTTCGGCATGACATGAACAATCATTTGAATGTCATACAGGGGTTGGTCAATGCGGAGCAGTATGAAAGGTTAAAGGAATATGTTGCAAAGCTTTCCGGTTCCATGGAATATATTAATGAATACATTATTACGGAAAATGATGTCCTTTCCATGGTGCTCAACAACAAAAAGGCAATCGCTCATGAAAAAAGGGTGGACTTTACGGCAAATGTCTGGGACAGTAAGATAGGACTAGGTGACATGGAAATATGCTCCGTGTTTGGAAATATCCTGGATAATGCAGTTCGGGCAGCGGAGGAATGTAAGGAAGGATATGTGGAGCTGACAATCCGGAAAGTGGAACAGGGGCATAAGATTACCTGTGTCAATAACTATATAACTGAGCCGGTACAAAAAAACGGCAGACTGGTGACAACAAAAGGGGATGCTAAGAGCCACGGTATAGGAATTTGCAGTGTTTCCGATATTGTGAGGAGTGCGGGAGGAATATTAAATTATGGAACGGAAAACGGGGAGTTTCATGTGGAGATTTATCTGCCGTTAAGGGAAGGGGGAAGTATGTGATTCATATTGGGCTTTGTGATGATGATAAAGCATCACTTAAGATTATTAGTACATATCTTCAAAAATTTATGAATGAGTTTGAAAAAGAAGTCC
>CAMBKU010000043.1 GCA_945868305.1 uncultured Lachnospiraceae bacterium
AAAATATTATGCCATGTTTGAGGGGTTGAAAAAGACACTGGAAGAAAAGTGGCTGTAAAAATTTTCAAAAAACAACTTGACAGGAAGAAAAAACAGGCGTAACCTTAGACGAGTAACAAGTAAGAAATAACGAAACATCAGAAAGGAGGTAATGATATGCGATTTACACATTTAAATAATGGCTTAAATGGAATATTGACTGCGAAGGATATAATGCATAAAATTACCTCGGGGTATGGTTTCTGATTCTGTCGTTTTAGAGATAGACAGATATAAATCTGTGATAGAAAGATGACCGTGGTAGTTTTGCTGCCGCGGTTTTTTGTTATGGCGACGAGGAAAATGTCCGGGTGCAGGGACGTTTTGCCGAATTGCGCAAAATCTTTCTATTGCAGATTTTTTTTCGTTATTACAGTTGTAAAATGGGCAAAAAGGGGGAAATGACTTGAAGAAATTACATACTTACATTTGGGAACACAAGTGGGGCTACTTGTTTGCGGTAGCATCGCTTTTTATCGCAGTGTGCCTGGATATGATGGCGCCTCAGTTTACAAAGCATATTGTGGATGATGTTATTGTAGGCGGGGATATCTCAAAATTGAAAGGTCTACTGCTTGGTATTCTGATGGTTGGCGTCGGACGTTGCATCTTTCAGTATGCGAAAGAGTATACGTTTGATTATCTTGGGTCTACCATTGCATCCGGTATGCGGAAAAACCTGTTTACGCATATCCAGAGTTTAAGTGCAGAATTTTTTGATCGTACCAGTACCGGAGAATTGATGGCGCGGGTGAAAGAAGATATTGACAAAATCTGGGACGGAATCAGTTTTGTGAGCATGCTTCTGATTGAGGTTGTAGTACATACGGTAATAATTCTGTTTTGTATGTATGAGTTGAATTGGAAACTGGCGCTCATTCCGACATTTTCTATGGTAGTCTGCGGGATAATCGCAATTTTGATGGAGCGGAAACTGGGCGCGGTTTATGAGGCAATCAGTGAGGAAAATGCAAAGTTAAATACTGTTGCGGAGGAGAATCTGGCGGGTGTGCGGACGGTCAAAGCCTTTGCAAGAGAGAAATTTGAAATCGGAAAATTTTTATCTCACAATAAGCGTTACTACGAGTTGAATATGGAGCAGTCCAGAGTATTTGTGAAATACGATCCATATTTTACGCTGGTCACAAAAGTATTACCGTTAATTACCGTAATGTTTGGCGGATATTATGTGATACATGGAGAAATGACACTTGGGGCGCTAAGTGCATTTATTGAGTATTCTACAAATATCGTATGGCCAATGGAAATGCTTGGATGGCTTACAAATAGTGCATCTTCAGCAATCGCATCAAATCGTAAGATAAGAAAAATCTACGAGGAAAAACCAACGATAGTGGAGAAAGAACAACCACAAGAGAAAGAAAAAATTGAAGGAAAAATTGAATTTTCCAATGTATCTTTCCATAAGGCGGATGGGTATGAGATTTTGCATGATGTGAATTTTACCGTAGAGCCGGGAAAAACGATTGGTATCATGGGAGCGACAGGAGCCGGAAAAAGTTCTATTGTGTATCTGTTGCAGCGTTTGTATGATGCAACGGGAGGCTGTGTGAAAATTGATGATATGGATGTGCGCGATATGTCCTTAAGACAACTTCGCAGTAGCATTTCTGTGGTAATGCAGGATGTTTTCCTGTTTTCCGACAGTATCAATGAAAATGTGAAGCTGGGAAAACGGGATATCATTGATCTGGAGACAGTAAAGAAGGCGGCTTCTGATGCAAAAGCGAGCAGCTTTATTGAAAAGATGGATCGCCAGTATGAGACGGTTATCGGTGAGCGTGGTGTTGGTCTTTCCGGCGGGCAGAAGCAGAGGATCAGTATAGCAAGGGCATTGGCAAAGAAAAATCCAATTCTGGTGCTGGATGATTCTACTTCTGCATTAGACATGGAGACAGAGCATCTCATACAGGAAACACTGGAAACCTTGAAAGATACAACAAAAATTATTATAGCGCATCGTATTAGTGCAGTAAAAAATGCAGACGAGATAATTGTTTTAGATTCGGGCTATATCAAAGAGCGTGGGACGCATGAAAGCCTGCTTGCGAAAAAAGGCCTGTATTATGAAACCTATCTGGCACAATACGGTGAGTTCCTGCGGACGCAGGAAGAAAGAAAGGAGGCGTAGGTTATGGCAGTAAACTCCTATAAAGATGATGAGCAGTTAAAAGAAAAGAGTAAGGTAGCCACGTTAAAAAGACTTTTTTCCTATCTGCTTTCCTATAAATGGCAGATTATTCTGGTATTGATATTAATGTTTTACGGAGTGGCTATCGGTTTGTTAAATCCTATCATGATTGAGGATGCCATTGATATTTACATTGGAAACAACAACATATCAGGACTGTTTAAATTGATGGCAGTCGCATTGTGTCTGAATCTTTTTGTGGTGCTTGCCATGAAGGTTCGAATGTATATTATGGCGAAGGTCTGTAACAATATCCTGTTAACTATTCGGCAGCAGCTTTATACCCATATCCAGAAGCTGGATTTCGCTTTTTTTGACAGCAGACCGACAGGGAAGATTTTATCCCGCATCATTGGTGATATCAATTCTTTAAAGGATGTACTTTCCAACAGCGTGACGACGCTGATTCCGGATATGATTACGGTTGTTGCGGTGGTAATTATCATGTTTACAAAGAATCCGAAGCTTGCGGCGGCTTCTTTGATTAGCACACCTTTTATGGTGTTTGGTATGTTTTTCATTGAAATTCATGCACATCCAAAATGGCAGACATTCCGGAAAAAGAGTTCTAATCTGAACGCTTTTATCCATGAGGACATGTCCGGTATGCGTATTATCAAAAGCTTTACGGCAGAGGAGGAAACAAGGGAGACCTTTGACGAATTGACGAAGGAGCACAGGAATAGCTTTTTAAAAGCAGTGCGTTTAAGTGATGCCTTTGGTTCTGTTATTGATCTTTCCTGGGGCATTGGATGTATTTGCCTGTATTTTGTGGGAATCGTGATTTTGGGAGCTGATAAAGTATCGCTTGGTACGTTTCTGGCATTCGGCACTTATATTAATATGTTCTGGCAGCCAATCAACAACTTAAGTAATTTTTATAATCAGTTGGTAACAAATATTGCCGGAGCAGAACGAATTTTTGAAATTTTGGATACAGAACCGGAGGTAGCAGATGCCGCTGATGTGACGGAAATGCCGGAAATTAAAGGAAATGTAAGGTTTGAGCATGTTTCGTTTGCTTATGACGAGGATAGCAGAGTTTTAGACGACATCAATTTTGATATTAAGCCGGGCGAGACAATCGCACTTGTGGGGGCAACCGGTTCCGGAAAATCTACGATTGTGAACCTAATCAGCCGTTTTTATGATGTACAGGAAGGAAAAGTATTGATTGATGGTATAGATGTAAAAAAGGTGTCTATCGAGAGCCTGCGGCGGCAGATGGGGATTATGACGCAGGATAATTTCCTGTTCAGTGGCACGATAAAAGAGAATATCCGTTATGGAAAACTGGATGCGTCAGACGAAGAAATCGTTGCAGCGGCAAAGGCAGTGGGAGCGCATGATTTTATTATGAAGTTGGAAAAAGGATACGATACGGAATTAGCCGAGCGTGGCGGTGGGCTTTCCATAGGTCAGAAGCAGCTTCTTGCTTTTGCGAGAACTATGGTTTCCATGCCAAAGATACTGATTCTTGATGAGGCGACCTCAAGCATTGATACGAGGACGGAGCTTTTGGTGCAGAAGGGAATCGAGAGTCTGCTTAAGGGAAGAACTTCTTTTGTCATTGCGCACAGGCTTTCCACGATACAGGAGGCAGACCGTATTTTTGTCATTGATGATGGTCATATTGTTGAACAGGGCAGTGCAAAAGAACTTATGGAACGAAAGGGAGCGTATTATAAACTTTATATGGCTCAATTTGCGGCATAAGAATCCTTTACATTTTTTTGATAAATTGATATAACTAGTCTATATCAGAAAAAAGAAGGAGAAACAGCTATGTATCGAGTGGGAATTGATTTAGGCGGTACGAATATCAAAGTGGGCATCGTAGATGAAACACAGAGGATTTTGGCGCAGGATTCCGTACCAACCAATGTGAACCGTCCGTATCAGAAGGTTATAGAAGATATGGCGAATTTATCGTCAGAAATTTTAGAGAAGCTTGGTCTGTCAAAGGAAGGATTAAAAGGTATTGGAATTGGAAGTCCGGGAACAGTGGATGCGAAGGACGGAATCGTTGCGTATTCTAATAACTTCGGATGGGAAAACATTCCGCTTGTGGCAGAAATGAGGAAGTATTTTGACTGTCCGATAGAGATATCTAATGATGCGAACTGTGCAGCGCTCGGAGAGGTCAAAGCAGGAGCCGCAAAGGATATTGCAAATGCGGTGCTGCTGACGCTTGGAACCGGTGTGGGCGGTGGAGTTATATTAGACGGAAAGGTGTTTGAAGGGGCACATGCGGGCGGCGCAGAGCTTGGACACACCAGTCTTATCTTTGGCGGTGAACGCTGCACCTGTGGCAGACGGGGCTGTGTGGAGGCATATGTATCGGCAAGTGCATTGATCCGGGATGCCAGACGGGCTGCAGCAGACTGCCCGGAATCGGAAATGAACCGCTTATGCAGTGGAAATCTGAATGCCATGAATGGTAAGATTCCTTTTGATGCAGCAGAAAGCGGTGATGTGGCAGCCAAAAGAGTTGTGGAAAAATACATTATATATCTCGGAGAAGCGATTGCAAATTTTGTCAATATCTTTCGACCGGATGTGGTTCTTTTATCCGGTGGCGTGTGCAATCAGGGGGAAAAGTTAACAAAACCGGTAAGCGAATATATTAAGGGAAAATGTTTTGCAGGGGAGAAAGCGTTTATTCCACAGGTAAGATGTGCAATTCTGGGGAATAATGCTGGAATTATCGGGGCAGCGAATCTGATATAAGTTTAAATTGTCTTTCTATAGTTGAAAAACGCAGTGAAATAACTTACAATATAACTGTTGGTTTCTATAAAAATATAAGAAGGATGAAAAATTGGAAAAGAAACAAAAAAAACAGATTGCGGAGTTGGAGTTTCAGAAATTGATAAAACTGGCGAATCAGGCAAATGGGATGTTGCTAGGTTCCCACATATACCTGTTAGTTATGTTTGCAGTGATGCATGTTGATTTTATGGTGTGGGTAAATGTGGTCAGTATTCTGGTTTACCTAGTGAACTTTTACTTAATCAGAAGAAACATGAACCTGTTTTTCGGAAACACATATGTTGAAATTTTGCTGCACATGACGTTGGCAATCGTGGCTGTCGGTTGGGACAGCGGTTTTCAGATATATGCGTTTGCATTGATGCTGACGATCTATTATTGCGATTATATCGGAAAAAAGATAGGGACACCGTCACTGCATCCGAGGGTGGTCAGTATAGCCGTTGCGGTATTATATGTATTATTATATGTAGAGTCACATTATTTTTCTGCCTTTTATACGCTGAAAAATCCGAAATCATATCAGTCATTTTATATTGTAAATGCAATATTTGTATTGGTATTTATTATTATATATGTAGAAAACTTTGAGGCGCTTGTTCTGCAGACGGAAGAACGTCTTACGGAGGCTGCAGAGAAGGATGAACTGACGATGTTGGATAATCGTAGAAGTATGCAGGAGAGGCTTAATCAGCTTTTGAATGAGAAAGATAAAAAGGGTGAGATTGCAGTTGCGATTCTGGATATTGATGATTTTAAGCTGGTGAACGATACCTATGGGCACAGTGTCGGAGATATGATTTTGAAAGAGGTTGCGCTGAGAATGAAAGAGAAGGAATCGAAAGCGATTCGCGTCTGTCGTTGGGGTGGGGAAGAATTTTTAGTGCTTGCTGTAGGAGATGCGGCATATCAGAATCTGATTGTTGTTATTTGTGATCTGCTGGAGAAAATTCGCGGTGACAAGTATTATTACGGGAAAAAGTGTATTCAGATTACAATTTCAGCAGGAGTTTCTCAGTGGGAAAATGAAGAAAAAATTGAGCATACCATAAGTCGCGCAGATGCATGTCTCTACGAGGCAAAAGCAGGTGGAAAAGACCAGTATATTGCAAAGAAAGTGAAGGATAGAGGATGAAGAAGTGGAAAGGAAAACTGGGGATAATATTGAGTATCCTTGCAGTTCTTGGAATTTATTATTATGTAGCATTGCCGGCAATCAATATCCATTCCGCAGGGTTTTGGATGTGTTTGTTGTTTTTGATTGCAGTAATTACAGTGATATTGGCAGTGCGGAAATATAAAAAGGATTATCGGAATATTACTATTCCAATTACGCCGATAGAACTCATAAAGAGTATGAAAATTCTGAAAATTGGGATTGCGCTGTTTGTGGCTGTTGTGGTGGTCTATGCAGTGGGAAGCATACTGTCTTCCCCGGTTATCAATGCTTCCAAATATCAGGAGCTTCTTACGGTAGAGGAAGGGGATTTTGCGAAAGATGTGGAGCAGGTAGATTTTAATACCATACCGCTTTTAGATAAGGATTCGGCGGAGCTTTTGGGAAACCGGAAAATGGGAAGTATGGTCGATATGGTTTCTCAGTTTGAAGTGGGGAGCGATTATACCCAGATTAATTACAAGGGTACACCGGTGAGAGTGACACCTCTGGTTTATGCCAGTGGTATCAAATGGCTTACAAATCACAGTGACGGGATTCCGGCATATATCATGATTGATATGGCAACGCAGGATACGGAATGTGTGAAGCTATCGGAGGGAATGAAGTATTCTAAGTCGGAGTATTTTAATCATAATATATACCGACATCTGCGGTTTCATTATCCGACCTACATTTTTGATGACCAGATATTCTTTGAGATTGATGATGAGGGAACGCCTTATTGGGTATGTCCGGTAAAAAAATATAATATTGGTCTTTTTGGCGGGCAGACGATTGGAAATGTGGTAATATGTAATGCTATTACCGGAGAGTGTACAGATTATCCGATTGAGGAAGTACCGTCATGGATTGATAAAGTGTATTCTGCAGAATTGCTGACGGAGCTGTATAATTATCACGGAACGCTAAAGCATGGATTCTTTAACAGCATTTTAAGTCAAAAGGATTGTCTGCAGGCGACCAATGGTTACAACTATATTGCACTTAATGATGACGTATGGGTATACACCGGAGTAACTTCTGTCAGTGGAGACCAGTCCAATGTCGGATTTGTGCTGATGAATCAACGGACGATGGAAACAAAGTTTTATAAAGTGGAAGGAGCCATCGAAGACTCTGCTATGACTTCGGCAGAAGGTCAGGTACAAAATCTGGGGTACGTAGCTGCATTCCCGCTGTTATTAAATATTTCAGATGAACCAACTTATTTCATGGCACTCAAGGACAGCGGCGGATTAGTTAAGAAGTACGCTATGGTTAATGTGCAGAAATACCAATGGGTAGCTATCGGTGACACGGTTGGGGAGTGTGAACAGGCGTATCTGGATTTGTTAAAAACGAATGGTATTGGCAATGGAAAGAGTGAAATATCAAGTGACTTATATGAGACAGTAAAGGGTAGGATTACGGCAATCGCCCCGGTTGTCACAGATGGAAATACCCATTATTATGTGGCACTGGAAAAAGAAGAAAAGCTGTTTGACCTGGATATGAATGATACTTCTCTGTTAAATATCATTCGCTATCAGACAGGAGATGAGATTACATTCATTTATTATGAAGGAGATTCCGATACGAATGAAGTAAAGGCAATCGAGGAATAAGAGAGTAATGCAAAAAGAAGCCGGAGATCGGTGCAGTGATGGACGTGCATCGTCAAGGGCTTCTTTTTTATGTTATGGCGTAATTTAGCGCAGTATGATATAGGCGCTGTAGGCGATATAGCAAAGAACGCAGATAATTCCTTCTTTTCGAGAGGTTTTTTCCCGACTGCCTGCGAAGCAGAAAATCAAAACGCCAACTGTAAAGAGGATTACGGTGTCAATCAAAAGCTCTGGTGCAGCATGAATCGGCGTTAATGCGGAGGACATACCAAGGATAAACATAATATTGAAAAGGTTGGAGCCGACTGCATTTCCGAGGGCAATACCGGAATCTCCCTTTCTTGCAGCCACAATAGAGGTGACAAGTTCCGGCAGGGAAGTACCGATTGCTACGATTGTAAGCCCGACGAGGGTTTTGCTCATGCCGAGAGATTCTGCAATCAGGCTGGCATTGTCTACAACTAAATCTCCGCCGAGGATAACGCCGCAGAGTCCGAGTATAATGGCTAGAATACTTTTGGGGACAGGCATAACATTGACGGGCTCTCCGGTCAGACGGTTTTTGGAAGCGTTGCGAATTAGAATAACAATATAGGAAACCATGCCCACAAGAAAAAGAATACCTTCCGGTCTGCTGATTGTTCCATCCAGGAGGAACACAAAAAGCAGGGCAGTAATGCCAAGATTCCACCACAGATCACGTTTCAGGATTTCTTTTGGCGACACAAAGGGACGGATTATAGCGCTGATACCGATTACCATTAAAAAGTTAAAGATATTGGAGCCAATGATATTTCCAAGGGAGATATCACTGTTTCCGGCAAGGCCAGCAGTAATACTGACAGAGGCCTCCGGTGCGCTGGTTCCCATGGCAACAATCGTAAGACCGATAATAACCGATGGAACTTTTAGAATTCCTGCAATAGATGAGGCTCCGTCTACAAAAAAGTCGGCACCCTTGATCAACAGGACAAAGCCAACGAGTAACAATACATACATCATCATAATGATTCCTCCAATCCGTGCAAAGGCACATGTAAAATAGTTGTGCAGGAAAAGAAAAAAAGACCTTTACTGCACGAAAAAAGTTCTTTTGTCAATGAAAAGAGATTAGTATTCTTGAAAAATTGTAATATATCTGATACGATAATTTTTGAGGTGGCACAATGAAGGCAAGAGAATTTTGCAAAAAATGGATTGGATTATTGCTCGCGGTTGCAATGATTTTAGCAGGAATATGTCTGGAAAAGGGACGGGCAGATTCCGCTTTTTTATATATCGATTCTTCTGCTTTGAAGTCACATATGTATTATATAGAAAATATGGTTTCGGATAACGATTCCTGTACAGCAGAGCAGCTGGGCGTAAAAAGTGTGCAGGGAATAGTAAGCGGACAAAAGTCCGTAGAAAACAATATTCGGGCTATATGGTGTCTGCTTTTTCTGGCAATTCTGCCACAAATTCCAACGCAGGTAAAGCGGGAGAATGTGAGGGCTCCCGAAAGGGCTCTGTTATCGGGGCAACAGGTAATTATTTGTTATATCCATAAACAGGATGGTGAAAAGGGCGCTTCTGTAATTTTATAGGTCATTTTTTGTCCGTGCAAAGGCAGGGGCTTGTTTTTGTACGCAAAAATCAGGTGAAAAAATTACAGGAGGAAAAGTATGGCTCAGAATATTGTAGTGATTATTATGGTGGTCATTGTCGCAGCAGCAGGAATCTGGTGTTGGTGGATTGAAAACGGCAAAGACAGTACAAAAGATGAAAAAAATGAGAAAACAGATGGAAATGCCGAAGAAAAACAAGTATAATGGGGGCATGGAAAAAAATTATAATAAAACGATTTATGCCTGTTTTATCGGCTATATTGTACAGGCGATTATAAATAATTTTGTACCGCTTCTATTTTTAACATTTCAGACAGAATATCAGATTCCGCTGTCAAAGATTACATTGTTGGTAACGATTAATTTTGGGCTGCAGCTTGTGATTGATCTGGCATCGGTAGGCTTTGTAGATCGGATTGGTTACCGCGCATCCATTTTGGCGGCGCATTTTTGTTCGGCGGCGGGACTGGTTCTTCTGGTTTTTCTTCCAGAGTTTTTGCCGGATCCGTTTATCGGGATTTTGCTTTCCGTCATGGTTTATGCTGTGGGAGGAGGTTTGCTGGAGGTTTTAGTAAGTCCGATCATGGAGGCTTGTCCAACGGACAATAAAGAAGCGGCGATGAGTCTTTTGCACTCCTTTTACTGCTGGGGACATGTGGGAGTAGTATTGCTTTCCACATTGTTCTTTCGCGTATTTGGTGTGGAAAACTGGAAGGTGCTGGCGCTTTTATGGGCGCTGGTGCCGCTTTTGAACGGTATATCTTTTGTAAAAGTACCGATTGCATCACTGATGGACGAGGGGGAAACCGGACTTAGCATGAAGGAACTTTTTCATAAGAAAGTGTTCTGGATTTTTATGCTGTTAATGGTTTGTGCGGGTGCCTCAGAGCAGGCGGTCAGCCAGTGGGCATCTACCTTTGCGGAAAAAGGGCTTGGTGTTTCAAAGACTATTGGAGATTTGGCGGGCCCCATGTCATTTGCCCTTTTTATGGGAACTGCAAGAGCGCTTTACGGAAAGTATGGAGAGAGAGTCAGATTGGAGTTTGCCATGCTTGGAAGCGGAGTTCTCTGCATTGCTTCCTATCTTATAATCTCACTGGTGCCAAATCCCGTAGTTGGATTACTCGGTTTGGGATTATGTGGTTTTTCTGTGGGTATTCTCTGGCCGGGAACCTTCAGCATGGCTTCAGCATCTATTCCAAAGGGCGGAACGGCGCTTTTTGCATTATTAGCTCTTGCGGGAGATGTGGGATGTTCCGCAGGTCCGACGCTGGCAGGCGGGATATCGAGCTGCTTTGGTGATAATTTAAAAATTGGGATATTGGCAGCGTTGGTATTTCCAATATTATTAATTGTGGGAATTCTTTTAAACGGCAGGAAAAGAGAGTATTGTTAGATCAGGTGGTTTAGCAATACTCTTTTTCTGTCTAAAATTCTTGACAAAATGCTGCAATAGTATTATTATCAAAATTGAAAACATTATCAAAAATGATAATAAACATGAAGTTATTGTAAGGAAAAGAAAGAAGTGATTCCAGTGGAACAGGATTTTATACAGATTGTGATGAATCCGGTTCGCCAGCGGATTATCCAGTATCTGTTGATTCATGGCAGTGGTACAACGGGAGAAATGAAAAAAGAGTTAAGCGATATTCCTCCGGCGAGTCTTTACCGTCATGTAAAGGTCTTATTGGAAGCGGGTTGTATCGAAGTGACGGATGAGAAGAAAATCCGCGGTGCAACGGAAAAGACCTATCGGCTGGTTGAAAAGCCGCCTTTTGTGCAGGAAATGAGTGAGGCGGATATTGGGATGATTTTTCAGTCGGGAATGTTGTCACTGATGTCGGAATTTCAGAAGTATTTTGCCAGGGAAGATGCCGATCCGCAAAGAGATATGTTAAGTTTTTCTACGTCAACATTGATGCTTACGGATGAAGAATTTATGGAGTTTTTGCAGAAAATCGGAGAAGTTTATAACGGAGTGATTGGCAATAAGCCGGCGAAAGGACGAAAACCGAGACAGATTACGATTATTTCATCTCCGAGTGGTGAGGTAAAATAAGAGGCAGTCTGAGAATGCGAGAGAGAAGGAGAGAAATCTATGTTAAAGATTAAAAATTTCAGTAAAACCTATAAGGGTAATAAGAGAGCTGTTTCCAATTTAAATCTGGAAATTGAAGCTGGCGATATTTATGGGTTTATCGGGCACAATGGAGCAGGAAAGACCACGACAATCAAGGCGGTCGTAGGAATTTTGGATTTTGAGGAGGGTGATATTTTGATTGACGGTATTTCCGTGAAGGAAAATCCTCTGAAATGTAAAGAAATTCTTGCATATATACCGGATAACCCTGATTTGCCGGAGTATCTTACCGGAATCCAATATCTGAATTTTATGGCAGATATTTTTAAAGTATCGAAAGAAATCAGAAAAGAGCGTATTGGAAAATATACGGCATTGTTTGAAATAGAGGGTGTACTGGGAGATTTGATTTCTTCCTATTCTCATGGAATGAAGCAGAAGCTTGCTATCATTGGAGCGCTTATTCACAAACCGAAGCTTTTGGTGTTGGATGAGCCTTTCGTGGGTCTGGATCCTCGGGCATCTGTGGTTTTAAAAGAAATGATGCATCAAATGTGCGAGGAAGGCGCTGCAATCTTTTTTTCCACTCATGTTCTGGATGTGGCAGAAAAGCTTTGTAATAAAGCGGCAATCATCAAGGAAGGCGAGCTGGTTGCGGCGGGAACCATGCAGGAACTTACAAACGGAGAATCCTTAGAATCGGTATTTATGGAGGTGCTTGGCTATGGCAAGACAGATATGGAAGCTGACTGCGCTGCAACTGTGTAATTTATTTAATTTCAATGAATTTCGCTATACAAAGGATAAAAAGAAAAAGGGGCGTTATCTGGCAGTCGGCATTACCTGGATGATTTTGATTCTGCTTTTACTTTTTTATATCATAATCATGGACAATGCGTATCTGATCATGGGGATGCCGCAGATTGTACCGTTACTTGGTGCGGTGCTTGTGAGCCTTGTCATTTTGTTTTTTGCCATGTTCAAGGCAGGAAGCGTGATTTTTCAGATGAAGGGCTATGAAATGTTAAGTGCACTTCCGGTATCGAAGACGGCTGTTATTGTAAGCCGATTCCTTTCTATGTATGTGACGAACCTGTTTTTTAGTCTGCTTGTGATGCTGCCGGGAATTGTTTTGTATGGTATGTATCAAGAACCGGGTATAGACTTTTATTTGCTTTCTTTGGTTGGAACGATACTTTTGCCGCTGCTTCCCATGACACTTGCAGTTATTCTTGGGGCAGTAATTACGGGAATCAGTGCAAGAATGAAGCACAAGAGTCTGGTATCGGCAGCGCTTTCTATGCTGGTAGTACTGGCTGTTATTTTGTTCAGTTTCCAGGCGGATAGCATGGAGGGCAGTATTGACGAGGAAATGATGCGTCATTTGTCAGAGCTTTTGATGGAGCAGATGCGGGGAATATACCCTCCGGCGGTCTGGTTTACTGAAGGTGTGACAGAGGGAGCATATGGAATGTTTTTCCTGTTTGCGGCAGTATCCGTTGGAATTTTCGTGCTGATGGCAGTGATTTTATCACGTTTCTTTTCACAAATCTGTACGGCACTGCAGTCCCATGAATCTGGAAAGACAGCGGATATCAGTAAGTTGAGGGAAAATTCGGTTAGAAAGGCATTGTATCAAAAAGAATGGAAGAGGTATCTTTCTTCCAGTATCTATGTGGTTAATACAGCACTTGGCGATATTCTTATGGCAGTGTTTGGTGTGGCAGTATTTTTTGCCGATACAGAGAAGTTGGAAGAAACGCTTCAGATGCCCGGCATAGTTGCGAAGGTTCTGCCGTTTATGCTGGCAGTAATGCCTGCTATTATGTCAACCACATCCTGTACGATTTCCATGGAGGGAAAACAGTGGTGGCTGGTAAAGAGCCTCCCGGTACGGACGAAGGATGTTTTGGACAGTAAAATTCTGGTTAATCTTACGATAGCGCTGCCCTGTTATGTGATTGCAGAGATTTTTGCCTGTCTGGCGATAAAGACAACTTTTCTGGGCTATGTGCTCTTGCTTTTGGTACCGATTGTTTATATCCTTTTTATCTCTGTGGCAGGGCTTTCCGCAAATCTGGCATTTCCAGTGTTTGACTGGGAAAATGAAACGGCAGTGGTAAAGCAGGGAGCATCTGTCTTTATCACAATGTTGACGGGTTTTGCGACTGTAGGAATTCCGCTTGTTCTATTGCTGTTGGTGCGGGATGCATACCGGGAATTATTTTGTATTATTATAATGATTCTCCTAATGGCGGTAACGGCGCTTTTGTATCGAAGGAATGTGAAGACGGATTTTCGTCGTCTTGGATAAAAAGAGACTTGCGTTTTCCTGAATTTGGGAGTATATTATATACCATATAAAACCGATAGGTTAAATGAGAATAGAACAGATGATACGCTTATGCTGTATCATCTGTTTTTGCGTAAAGGAGAAACAGATATGAATACGATTGCAGAGATACAAAAGCAGATTTTGGAACTGAAAAAAGAGAAAGATTTTTGTATTTTGGCTCATTGCTATCAGTCCCAGGAAATTTTAGAGGTGGCGGATATCGTAGGAGACTCCTATGCTTTGAGTAAGAAAGCGGTAGATGTGCCACAGCAGAATGTACTCATGTGCGGAGTTCGTTTTATGGCGGAAACGACGAAGATTCTTTCCCCGCAAAAAAGAGTATATCTTTCAAATCCGACGGCAGGCTGTCCAATGGCAGAACAGCTCGATTATGATATGCTTTCCCAGTTAAAAGAGATGTATCCGGGTTATACCGTGGTTGCATATATTAATACGACGGCAGAATTAAAGACACTTTGTGATGTATGCGTTACTTCTTCATCTGCTATCAAAATCATTTCCAATATAGAAAATAAGGATATTTTGTTCATACCGGACTGCAATCTTGGAGATTACATAAAAAAACAGCTTCCAGATAAAAATATCAAGCTGGTACATGGTGGATGTCCGACTCATGTGCGGATGTCGGTAAAGGATGTGAAAAAAGCAAAGGCAGCACATCCGAATGCGTTACTTTTGGTACATCCGGAATGTTTGCCGGAAGTGACCGAGCAGGCGGATTATGTTGGAAGCACAACGGGCATTATGGATTTCGCCAGGGAAAGTGATGCGAAGGAATTTATCATCGGAACAGAAAACAGCATTGTGCAGCATCTGCAGTTCTCCTGCCCGGAGAAATTCTTTTATGCGCTCTCGAAGGACTGCGTCTGTCACAATATGAAAGCAACTACTTTAGTGGATGTGCGGAATGTTTTAAGTGGCACCGGAGGAGAGGAAATCCTGCTGGATGAGGAAATTCGCAGGAAAGCGAAGCACAGCATTGAAGAGATGGTGCGGCTGGGTTAGTTATAGGTAAAACCTATAACTGCGTAAAAGTTTTATGTATTAACACATTTTTCCATTTCACGCTATAATACAGATATAAGATAAACATACAGAAATGATAGGAATATAAGGACGAAAACAAAGCGGAAGTGGGGATGTTAATATGAATCAGAGCATAGAACGAATCAATTTTAATATAGTCGTTAATCGAAGAAACACAAACTGCTTAAAATATGATTTCGCAGTGAGACGCGGAAGACCGGAAAATGTGCTTCCGCTTTGGGTAGCAGACATGGACTTTAAAGTTGCGCCGGAGATTATTAAGGCAATCGAAGAACGCACGGCGCATGGAATTTTCGGTTACAGCGAGGTAAAGGAAAGTTATTTTGAAGCAATTTCTGCATGGATGGAAAAAAAGCATGGCTGGAAGGTGGAGAGCGACTGGCTGGTAAAAACACCGGGTGTCGTATACGCCCTTGCAATGGCAGTACAGGCATTTACAAAACCGGGCGATGCCGTAATTATCCAGCAGCCGGTATATTATCCTTTCAGTGAGGTGATCCGGGATAATGACCGCAGAATTGTGGACAGCTCTTTGGAATTGAGAGAAGACGGAAAATATCACATCAATTTTGAAGACTTTGAACAAAAGGTAAAACAAAATCATGTGAAATTATTTCTGTTATGCAGTCCGCATAATCCGGTGGGGCGTGTGTGGACGAGAGAGGAACTTAAGCGTATCGGGGAAATCTGCAAAAAGTATGATGTTATTGTAGTGAGTGATGAAATCCATGAGGATTTCGTGCTGGAAGGAAAGCATCAGGTTTTTGCTGATATCAGCGAGGATGCGAGAGAACGTACCATTACCTGCACTTCACCGAGTAAAACCTTCAATCTGGCGGGACTGCAGGTCTCCAATATCTGGATTGCCAACGAGAATCTGCGGAAAAAATTTGAAAAACAGATTGCGGCATCCGGCTACAGCCAGCTTAATACATTAGGGCTTACCGCCTGTGAAGCAGCGTATCGCCACGGAGAAGAATGGCATCGGGAGTTGCTTGGGTATTTGAGGAGTAACTTAAATTTCCTAAGGGAATTTTTACAGACAAGAATTTCTGAGGTAAAGCTTATTGAACCAGAAGGAACGTATCTGATCTGGCTGGATTTTCGCGGACTAGGTCTGACCGAAGAACAAAGGGAGGAACTGCTCACTCAGAAAGCCGGTATCTGGCTTGATAGCGGAGCAATTTTCGGAGAAGCCGGAGAAGGATTTGAGCGCATTAATATCGCCTGCCCTAGAAGCATTTTAAAGGACGCTCTAGAGAGAATTGAAAGAGCTGTTCATACATTATAATTATGATACACAAAAAGCATTTAGCAGATAACATGGAGGAGTAAAACTATGTTGTCTGCTTTTTGTTATGGAAATAAGTACTAGAATGCAGTATAATTAAAAAAAGAAATACAGGTGGATTTTCCTGTAAAAACAAGTGTAGAGCGGGGTTAAGAGATGGAACATAGTTTAAAAATGCAGATGACAAAAATTTTTTACAGAATTCAGAATAGTCATCTGATATCAATTGTCAGAAGGGGACTTACGATGTTGGTGCCGGCGATTGTAGTCGGTGCTGTGGCATATGCTGTTTTGTATTTTCCCAATGAGATGTTCCAGGCACTGATTACGGAACAGTTTCCGGGGATTGGTGGATTTTTGGAGGCGGTCTATCAGGGAACCTTCGGAATGTTTTCTATGATTCTTGTAGTGGCGCTTAGTATCAGTTATGCATTGGAAAAGGATGAAACAGTCGATAAAATGCCATATTATATGATTACAGCGATTGCAAGCTTCGGGGCGCAGATCCTTATGACGAATGAAGCAGAACGGCTGAGTATGATTGGAAATCAGGGTTGTTTTATTGCCATGATAGTGGGTGTATTGTCTTCTTATCTGTTTTCCAGATTAAAGGATGTGGATATTCTCTCCTTGCGCAAATATACGGTTGGAATGGAGATTATTCCGGCAAACGCTATCCAGAGCATTTTCCCGGCGGCAATTACAATTGGATGTTTTGTGGTGTGTCAGGGCATTTTTCTTGCACTTTCCGGTGGAAAAAGTATATTTATGCTTTGGTCTGATGTTTCCTGCCATATATTTGAAAAAGTAGGAAATGGATTTTCATCTGCATTGCTGTATACTGCTTTGGTACATGTGTTATGGGCATTTGGTTTTCACGGAAGCCATATGATGGAGACCGTAGCCATTAATTGTTTTTCAGAGGTGGGACAGGATGTTATTTTCAGTAAGAGCTTTTTTGACACGTTTATTGTAATGGGAGGCTGCGGTACGACCGTTTGTGTACTGATCGGAGTTCTTTTGTTTGCAAGAAAAAAGAGGATGCGTAATATTGGAAAAATAGCATTGCCTACTGTTATATTTAACTCCAATGAAATACTGAATTTTGGAATTCCAATCGTATTAAATCCGGTGCTTATCATTCCGTTTATCTGTGTACCAATACTGGCGCTTGTGCTGTCCTATGGTGCGGTGGCAGCAGGGCTCGTTCCACATGTCATAAGGGAGATTACGTGGACGATGCCAGTTATTTTCAGTGGTTATTGTGCAACCGGGTCCATTGCCGGCAGTATCCTTCAAATCGTCATTATCGGATGCGGTGTGGCAATTTATGTTCCTTTCCTTAGAATAGAGGAAAAACTGTATGATACCAGAATGCAGGAGAAAATTAAAAAGCTGGTGAAGGAATTACAGGAATGTGAGGAAAGAGGAGAGAATCCGAATTTTCTTCATCGTCTGGGTGATTCCGGTATGGTGGCACGTATGTTGTTGCAAGAGTTAAAATACGATATACAGCAGAAAAAATTATTTCTGGTATATCAGCCGCAGGCGGATGGAGACGGAAAATACATAGGGGCAGAGGCATTGCTGCGATGGGAGCATTCGGAATATGGTTTTATTTATCCGCCGCTTATTATTTACCTTGCCAAGGAAGGGGAAATACTTCCGGAATTGGAGCGCATGCTTTTTGATACGGCAATAGGAGCGATTCATCAAATATCAACAAAATGCAGGGAGCAATTTAAGATTTCTGTAAATATTACGGCGCATTCACTGGAGTGGGATATTGAGGAATATATCGCAGAAAAGCTGAAAGAATATCAGGTGTCGCCGGAAAAATTATGGTTAGAGATTACAGAACAGGATGTTTTGACCAATTCTGAAACGGCAGAGAAAAAAATCAACCGGTTGAAAGAGGCAGGGCATACTTTGCTGATTGATGATTTTGGAATGGGTCATACCTCTTTAAATTATTTGCAGTCGAATTATTTTGGCGTGGTGAAGCTGGATGGTTCTCTGACACGTCATATTCTTGAAAGAGAAACGAATCAGAAAATTGTGGCATCTATTATTGAACTTGGGAAAAAACTTGATGTCAGGGTGATTGCGGAATATGTGGAAACCGAGGAACAAAGACAGCTTTTAGAAGAAATTGGCTGTGACTGGTATCAGGGTTACCTGATTGGAAAACCAGTATTACTGGATGAGTTCGTTGAAAATATGATAAAAAATGAAAAAGAGACCTCTTGACAAAACGAATGATACAATGTATAGTTTACCTACAGAACAAGTAGGAAATGATGGGAGCAAGGATACTACTTGCTTCCATTTTTTATGAGAATACATCGGAGGAGAGTTTATGAAGCAGATTTTATGTTTTGGAGATTCCAATACTTACGGATATATACCGGAAACAGGGGAAAGATATGGTTTTGAGGAGCGTTGGACAGGTATTTTGTCAGACAGGTTGGAAAAGGAAGGCTACCGTATCATAGAGGAAGGTCTGTGTGGCAGAACGACCGTATTTGAGGATGAATTGCGCATTGGACGTAGAGGAGCAGACCTGCTTCCGGTTCTGTTAGAAAGCCATAAGCCGATAGACCGGGTTATTTTAATGCTGGGTACGAATGATTGTAAGACAGTTTATGGAGCGTCTGCCGAAGTGATTGGAAAAGGTATTGAAAAATTGCTTGGTCAGATTAGAAGTGCGGATGAAAACATAAAAATACTTCTTATCTCACCTATCTGGTTGGGCGATAAGGTCTGGGAAGAAGGATATGACCCGGAATTTAATGAAAAATCGGTGGAGACATCCAAAAACCTGAAGAGAGTATACGGGAAAATTGCGGAAGCATATCAATGCGATTTTCTGGCGGCGTCTGATTATGTCAGGGCGAGCGAGGCGGATAGAGAGCATTTAAGCCGAGAATCCCATAAAATACTGGCAGATGTAATTTATAAGAAGCTGGAGGAGGTTTTGTAAATTGACCAGAGAAGAAGCATGGAATGGAAAAAGTGTTATATGCAGTGGATGAGTTGACCGGACTTATCGGAGCTGTTGTTTTAATGCGCCCATCGAAAAGTGTACAGGATTTAGAGGTGAAATCCGTAAAGAAAAAATATAAGAGCAAGGGATTTGCTGCCGGATGTTCCAGAGAGGTTATCCAAAGAGGAGCAGATATGTTGGGATGGACATTAGAAGAACTTATAGAACGGACAATCGATGCACTAAAGACATTTCAGGATTAAAAATAGATATTGTGAGGCAAAAAGGATATGTTAGACCAGTTTTCAAGGACACAGCTTTTATTTGGAGAGGAAGCAATACAGAAGTTTAAAAACAGCAGAGTGGCTGTCTTTGGCATAGGAGGCGTGGGAGGTTTTGTTGTAGAAGGACTGGTGCGAAGCGGAATTGGAAAGTTTGATTTGATAGATGATGATAAGGTCTGTCTTACGAATCTGAACAGGCAGATTATAGCGACCAGAAAGACGGTTGGAAAATATAAGGCAGATGTGATGAAAGAACGGATTTCAGAGATAAATCCGGATGCAGAAGTAACGATTCATAAGTGTTTCTATCTTCCTGAGACGGCGGACCAGTTTGATTTCAGTGCGTATGATTATGTGGTAGATGCGGTAGATACGGTTTCCGCCAAAATCGAACTGGTTATGCAGGCGCAGGCGGCGAATGTTCCCATTATCAGTTGTATGGGAGCAGGGAATAAGCTGGATCCGACCAAATTTGAGGTTACGGACATATATAAAACGTCCATGTGTCCGCTGGCGAAGGTTATGCGCAGAGAACTGAAAAAACGCGGTGTGCGCAAGTTGAAAGTGGTCTATTCCAAAGAAAAACCGACCAGACCGATTGAAGATATGTCTATCAGCTGCAGAACGAACTGCATCTGCCCGCCCGGAGCAAAGCATAAGTGTACGGAGCGCAGGGATATTCCTGGCAGTGTATCCTTTGTACCATCTGTTGCAGGTCTTATTATTGCAGGCGAAGTCTTAAAAGATATAGCACAGGAGTGTAAAGTGTGTTAAAGTAATATCAAAAACGGAAAGAAAATCATGGAGTACAGCATGAATCAGGAATATAACATTACAATAGCAGAATTTCAAAAGATGGATCAGGCAGCATATAGTCTGCTGGATGTCCGGGATGATATGTCATTTCAGTACGGACATATCGGAGATGCCTTGAATCTTCCTTTGGAGCAATTAAAGGAAAAATTGGAACAGGGGGAATTACCGGAACAGTTCATAAAAAATAAAAAAATCATTGTTTATTGCAAAAAAGGAGAAGCCAGCGCAGAGGCAACAGAGCTTTTGCGAAGTAGAGGGTATGAGGCATACAGCCTTTCCGGTGGCTATATGGCATGGCTGCTTGCAAACGTGCAGGAGGCTGAGACGGAAGAGGAAAAGGAAACAGAGAAAAACCGATGTGAAGAAATTGAAAAAAGTATCCGCAAAAAATTCCACAAGCAGCTGTTTACCAGGTTTGCAAAGGCTATAAATACTTATGATATGTTGCATGAGGGCGATAAAGTTGCAGTTTGTATTTCCGGAGGCAAGGATTCCATGTTGATGGCAAAGCTGTTTCAGGAATTAAAGCGCCATAATAAATTTTCCTTTGAGTTAGTGTTTCTTGTGATGGATCCGGGGTACAATGCGGAAAACCGGAGAGTGATTGAGAACAATGCCAGGCTCTTAAATATTCCGATTACCATATTTGAGACCAATATTTTTGATGCGGTTTATGAAATCGAAAAATCACCCTGTTACCTTTGTGCTCGCATGCGAAGAGGCTATTTGTACAGTAAGGCAAAGGAACTTGGCTGTAATAAAATTGCGTTAGGACACCATTATGATGATGTGATTGAAACCATCTTAATGGGAATGCTTTACGGTGGACAGATTCAGACTATGATGCCGAAGCTTCACAGTACAAATTTTGAAGGCATGGAGTTAATACGACCGATGTATCTGATTAGGGAGGATGATATCAAGCACTGGCGAGATTACAATGATTTGCATTTTATTCAGTGTGCCTGCCGTTTTACGGATACCTGTACGACCTGCCGTAGCGACGGAAGTTCGGATTCCAAGCGCATGGAGGTAAAAAAGCTGATACAGGAGTTAAAAAAGACGAATCCCTATGTGGAAAAGAATATTTTCAAGAGTGTGGAAAATGTGAATTTGAATACGATTATTGCATATAAGGAGGACGGCGTAACGCATAGTTTTCTGGATGATTATGAAAATTAAACAAAGAAAACGGGATGAAAGAACCGGAAACGGTACTTTCATCCCGTTTTTTTATAAAAATCTTTATACGGTCTTAATATCATTTCGGTTTTGTTTATACAGTTTTTACATTTCCTGGGGGATAATAAGGAGGGGAAAAAATAGCAATGAACAGGAGAAATGATATGAAATCGATTTTACTGGTTGGATTAGGACGTTTTGGAAGGCAGGTTGCTGTGAAGCTAAACGAACTGAATCATCAGGTAATGGCAATAGACTGGAAAGAGGAACGAGTGGATGAGGCACTTCCATTTGTAACGAGTGCGCAGATTGGAGATGCAACGAATGAAGATTTTTTGAGATCACTCGGAGTAGGAAACTTTGATGTGTGTATCGTTGCAATCGGAGATGATTTTCAAAGTTCACTGGAAACGACTTCTCTTTTGAAAGATCTCGGTGCGAAAATGGTAGTTTCAAGGGCGGCAAGGGACGTTCATGCAAAATTTCTGCTGCAAAACGGTGCAGATGAAATCGTATATCCCGAAAAGCAGCTTGCAAACTGGACAGCGATCCGCTACAGCTCGGATCATATTTTCGATTATATTGAGTTAGACGGCGATTATGCCGTTTTTGAGGTGTCCATACCTGCTCCCTGGGTAGGAAAAACGGTAGGACAGATTGATATACGGAAAAAATGGAATATTAACCTTATGGCGATAAGGAGAAATGAGAAACTGGATTTAAGCATCACTTCGGATACCATTTTGACTGAAGATGCAACTATGCTGGT
>CAMBKU010000044.1 GCA_945868305.1 uncultured Lachnospiraceae bacterium
AGGAGGAAACATGGAACAGGAAGTAACGATGAACAAGATGGGAAGCGAACCCATCAAAAAATTAATGCTGTCAATGGGACTGCCAATGATTGTCTCTATGGCATTACAGGCGGTTTATAACATTGTGGACAGCTATTTTGTAAGCTGTATGCGTGATACAGCAGAAGTCACGAATATGGGAGATTATGCGATGAATGCGCTGACTCTGGCATTTCCGGTGCAGATGCTTATGGTAGCAATCGGTGTCGGAACAGGTGTCGGTGTTAATGCCCTGCTTTCAAAAAGCTTAGGGGAAGGCAATCGGAAAAAGGCGAGCCAGATTGCAGGAAATTCCGTATTTCTTGGGATTTGTATGTATGTGGTATTTTTGTTGTTTGGTATCTTTGGTGTGGATGCATATATTGGCAGTCAGACATCAGACCCGATTATTTTAGAACTCGGAAAATCCTATCTTGGAATCTGCTGCATCTATTCGATTGGTATTTCTTTGTATATGACCTATGAAAAATTATTACAGGCAACAGGACGTACCATGCTTAGTACGATCGCACAAATCGCAGGAGCTCTGACGAATATTGTTTTAGATCCGATTCTTATTTTCGGATATTTCGGATTGCCGGAGATGGGCATTGAAGGAGCAGCATATGCTACAGTAATCGGACAATGTGTATCCTTTATACTGGATGCAGTATTCCATTATACATTAAACAGGGACATTGATACAAACCTGAAATATATAAAGCCAATCGGAACCATTATTAAAGAAATTTATCAGGTCGGCATTCCGGCGATTTTAATGCAGGCACTGATGTCTTTTATGACCTATGGTGTCAATCTTATTTTCGTGTCGGTATCAACAGCAGCGGTAACGGCCTACGGTATCTATTATAAAATTCAGCAGTTTGTATTCTTTGCAGCATTTGGAATGAATAATGCCATGATACCGATTATCGCATTCAACTACGGAAAGCGTGACAAAAAGCGTGTCAATGAAGGAATTTATTATGGTATGCTTTACACTTTGATTATTATGGCAATCGGGCTTGTCGGGTTGCAGATATTTGCTAGGCCGCTGTGTGGAATTTTTGCACTTTCGGCAGAAACACAGACGCTTTGTATCCGTGCTATCCGTATTGTTACATTGGGATATCTTTTTGTTGGAGCCAATATTGCCTATCAGGGAATCTTCCAGGCATTGGGCTACGGTGTCAGTTCGCTGGTATTATCCCTGATGCGTCTTATTATAGTTGCATTGCCGCTGGCATGGCTGTTTACAAAGGTGGCAAATGCAGAAGTACTTATCTGGACAGCATTTCCGATTGCGGAAGCGGTTGCCTTTATAGTAGGAATATTTATGATGAAAAAAATCAGAAAACAGCGGATTGATACCATGGAATAAAGGAGGGGAAATCATGAGCAAAAAAATCATTACCATCAGCCGTGAATTTGGAAGCGGCGGGCGGACGATTGGACGTCAGGTTGCAGAGAAACTGGGTGTATCCTTTTATGATAAGGAACTGATTGAGCAGGTTGCTGCAAAAAGCGGACTTGCGGAAAAATTTATTGAAGAGCAGGGAGAATATTCTCCGGCGCAGAATCGCTTTGCATACGCGTTTGTGGGGCGTAGCATCAATGGAATGTCTGTGGATGACTATCTCTGGTCAGTACAACGGAAAATCATTCTGGAGATTGCGGAAAGAGAATCCTGCGTTATCGTGGGACGTTGCGCGGACTACATTTTGCGGGATAGAGAGGATGTCTTAAATGTTTTTGTTCATGCTGACAAACAAAAACGCGCAGAGCGTATTGTTAAGCTCTATGGAGAAAGCAGCAAGGCACCGGAAAAGCGGCTTATGGAGAAAGATAAAAAGCGCGCCATCAATTACAAATATTACACTGAGCAGGAATGGGGTAAGGCAAAGAATTATCATCTGTCACTGGACAGCGGAGAATTTGGAATTGAAAAATGCGTGGAGATAATCACAGAACTGGCAAAATAAAGCAGGGGGGCGATGGTCCTCCTTTTGCATTGTCATGCAGTAACCTGTTTGTAAAAACATAAAATTATGTTAATATAGAATGCAGAAGATATTATGTATTATACAAATAAAAGAAGAAAGAGAATGAATTTATATGAGTGGTATGACAAAAGATAAGACGTCAGATGACTTTACAGTAGGAAGCATTCCAGGGAAACTGGCAAAGTTTATGGTGCCGATTTTCGGGGCGTTGGTTTTACAGGCAATGTATGGTGCGGTGGATCTTTTTGTGGTTGGGAAATTTGGTTCGGATGCCGGGATTTCCGCTGTCTCCACCGGAAGTAACCTGATTAATCTGGTCACGTTTCTGATTACAGGTCTGACCATGGGGGTTACGGTGTGTATCAGCCGCTATATTGGAGAGCAGAAAAGGGAAAGGATCAGCAAGGTTATTGGCGGTGCAGTGAGTTTTTTTATTGTGATGGCACTGGTACTAATGGTGGTTCTTCTATTGGGGGCACCTCTTTTTACTTCACTGTTAAAAGCGCCGGAGGAGGCCTATGATTTGACGGTTACCTATATCCGTATCTGCGGTGGTGGTATCGTTTTTGTCGTGGCATACAATGTTATCAGTGGAATTTTCCGGGGCTTGGGTAATTCCAGGTTGCCGTTGCTTTTTGTGTTTATTGCCTGTATGGTCAATGTAGCAGGTGACCTTTTGTTTGTAGCAGGATTTGGAATGGATGTGGCTGGAGCGGCCATCGCCACGATTCTTGCCCAGGCAGTCAGTGTGGTTATGTCCTTTTTTATTATAAGAAAGAAAAAAGATTTGCCATTTGCGTTTTCAAAAAGTGATATCGGTTTTTAATCCTGAGGTGAAAAAGTTTTTGCGGATTGGTTTTCCGATTGCATTGCAGGATTTTCTCTGTAATATTTCATTTTTGATTTTGTGTGCGATAATCAATAACCTGGGGTTGGAGGCGTCTTCCGGTTACGGTGTGGCGCAGAAGATTACGGCATTCATCATGCTTGTGCCATCCGCTCTGATGCAGTCCACATCCACTTTTGTTGCTCAGAATGCGGGGGCAGGCAACCAGAAGCGTGCAAGACTTACGATGCGCTATGGCATGATGATGGGTGTTGGCGTAGGTGTGTTCGTATTTTTATTTATTGTATTCAAGGGAGAACTGCCGTCGTCAATCTTTACGGATAATCCGGCTTATATCGCAAAATCCGTAGAATATCTGCGCGGCTTCGGACTGGAATCTGTCCTTACCAGTTTTGTGTTCTGTTACATGGGGTATTTCAATGGAAATGGGAAGACCGTTTTTGTCATGGCGCAGAGTCTTGCCCAGACCTTTGTAGTCCGTATACCGGTTTCTTATTTTATGAGTATTCAGGAGAACGTGACATTAACGAAAATTGGATTTGCAGCACCGGCGGCATCTGTATTTGGAATTTTTCTTTGCACTATATATTATGTATATTTGCGAAAGAAGGAATCTGTTAACCTTTCAGGTGATTCTTACAATAAAAAAAATCAATAAAAATGATTAAATTTAATCGTTTATTTTTCGCTCATCCTATGTTAGTATAGATGCAATGACAAAGAAAAAGCTGTGAAAAGGAATAGTAACCGGATGCGTGTTTCTTAAGAGAGCTGTCGGCTGGTGCGAGACAGTGAAAACAAACCGGTGAACTCGCCTTCGAGCTTCCGGCTGAAAAGAAGACGGCAATTACTACCGCCAGAAATAGGTCGTGACGGATACCCCACCGTTAGCAGGGGAGGGCATGTTGGTGTCTGATGAGTGCATGTGTATGACATGAAATAGAGTGGTACCGCGAAAGATTTTTCTTCCGTCTCTATAATCTTAAAAAAGAGTATAGGGGCGGATTTTTTTCGCCCCCAAAACATGATGTGGAGGTAAAAACAATGAAGAATGCAAACAAGTATATGAGACAGTATTTTATGCCGCCAGTGTGTGAGTATGACTGGGTGAAAAAAGATTATGTGGATGCACCACCAATTTGGTGTTCTGTGGACTTAAGAGACGGAAATCAGGCGTTGATTGAGCCAATGAGTTTGGAGGAAAAACTGGAATTTTTTCAGATGCTTGTAGATATTGGTTTTAAGGAAATTGAGGTGGGTTTTCCGGCGGCTTCTGAGACAGAATTCGATTTTATGCGGGCTTTGATTGAACGGGATATGATTCCGGATGATGTGACAGTGCAGGTACTCACACAGGCAAGAGAGCATATCATCAAAAAGACCTTTGAAGCGGTAAAGGGTGCGCCCCATGCGGTGATTCATCTGTATAATTCCACTTCCGTGGCGCAAAGAGAGCAGGTATTTAAAAAGGATAAAGAGCAGATAAAAAAACTTGCAGTAGATGGTGCAGAGTTATTGAAAAAGCTGGCAAGTGAGACGGAAGGAGATTTTTCCTTTGAGTACAGTCCGGAAAGTTTCCACGGTACAGAAGTGGAGTATGCGGTGGAAGTGTGCAATGCTGTATTGGATGTCTGGAAACCAACTGCAGAGAATAAGGCAATCATCAATATTCCGGCTACCGTAGAGACAGCGATGCCGCATGTCTTTGCGACTCAGATTGAGTATGTCAGCAAGAATCTGAAATATCGGGACAATGTAGTTTTAAGTTTGCATCCGCACAACGACAGAGGCTGCGGTGTTGCAGATGCGGAAATGGGTATGTTAGCCGGAGCTGATCGTATTGAGGGAACCTTGTTCGGAAACGGTGAGCGTACCGGAAATGTAGATATCATTACTATTGCCATGAATATGTTTTCTCATGGTATTGATCCGAAGCTCGATTTTTCCAATATGCCGAAAATTCGCGAGACTTATGAGCGTTTGACCAGAATGCAGGTCTATGACCGTCAGCCTTATGCCGGAGATTTGGTATTTACTGCATTTTCCGGTTCTCATCAGGATGCCATTGCAAAAGGCATGGCATGGCGGGAGGAAAAGAAATGTGAAAAATGGACGGTGCCGTATCTGCCGATTGATCCGGTGGATGTGGGACGTACCTATGATTCTGATGTTATCCGTATCAACAGTCAGTCTGGAAAGGGCGGTATCAGCTACATTTTGAAACAGAATTTCAGCATTTCCCTGCCGGAAAAAATGCGGGAGGAAGTTGGCTATGCAGTAAAGCAGGTATCGGATGAGGAACACAAGGAATTGTCTCCGCAGTGGGTATACGAGATTTTTGAAGACCAGTATATGAACCATACGCCGTACTTCCATATCAGCGAATGTCATTTCAAGCAAAACGACGGAATTATGGCAGAGGCGACAATCTGTTACGGGGAAAAGAAGACGGTAGTAGACGCCAACGGCAACGGACGTCTGGATGCCGTCAGCAATATATTGAAGGAGTTTTTCGGTGTCAGCTATGAGTTGTCAGTATATGAGGAGCATGCACTTTCTCATGGTTCTTCCTCTAAAGCTATGTCTTACGTGGGGATTACCTGTAATGGAAAGATGTATTGGGGTGCCGGAATGAACGAGGATATTATTAAGGCGTCCATTCATGCACTGACCGTTGCGGTCAATAAGCTGCCGCAGATTAAAAGCGATGAAAAATGTGAAGACGATCGGTTAGTTTCTATGCTGAACTTTATACAGACCAATTATCAGACGGTAACATTGGAGGATATGGCAAATCAGTTCCATTTATCGGAGCCGTATATTTCCAAGTATATCAAGGATAAATCCGGAAGAACCTTTGGAGAGCATGTGGCTGGAATTCGTATGAAACGGGCAAAGAGTCTGCTCAAAAACGGTAATATGACTGTGGAAAATATCTCCTATGCAGTGGGCTACCAGAATGTAGAACACTTCAACCGAGTATTTAAGAAAAGCTTTGAAATGACACCAGTTCAGTATCGGAACTTAAGCAGGGAAAACGGCGGTGTATAAGGCAGTAAAAGAAATGGGAGAAATAATATGATAACAATTAAGGATATGGCAGAAATTGCAGGCGTCAGCCCCACTACCGTGGCAAATGTCCTGCATGGAAGAACAAAGAAGATGTCCAAGGAGACATTAAAGAAGGTTCAGGATGTCATTGACCGTTCCAACTACGTTTCCAATATGGGGGCGAGAGTGCTGGCTAATTATGGTTCCCGTATTATCGGCGTTATTATGAATTATGACAGAAGAACGGAGAATAACGGTCTGGCGGATCCATTTTACGGAACTGTTGTGGGTGCGCTGGAAAAAGAAATCCGGGAACACGGTTACTACATGATGCTGTACATGGCGGGAAGTATCGAGGAGACCGTGAGACTTGCTTCTTCCTGGAATATTGAGGGATTGGTGGCACTTGGATGTACACCTACCGATGTACGGAAAATGAAGCAGCAAATGGAGCTGCCTGTGGTCTTTATAGATTCCTATTTCGAGGATGCGGATTATGATTATTATAATGTAGGGCTGGATGATTTTGGCGGCGGATATATGATGACAAATTATCTGATTCATCGGGGACATCGGCGGATCGCTTTTCTGGCAGATGAGGAGTCTCCGGTAGGTGTTGACAGAGAACGGTTAAAAGGTTATCAAAAGGCGCTTTCCGAAAACGGAATCACGTTTCAGGAGAAAGATTATGTGCCGATTAGTTTTCGAAAACAGACCAGACATACCAGGCTTTGGGAATTTTCCCAGGAACGGCTTAAGGATTATACGGCGTTGTTTTTTGCTTCTGATTTTTATGCCAGTGATGCGGTAAATATTTTTCAATCCCAGGGAATTATGGTGCCACAGGATATTTCCATTGTGGGTTTTGATGACAATGTATTCGCAGAACATCTAAGACCTATGCTCACAACCGTACAGCAGCATGTAGAAGACAAAGCTTATTATGCTTTTCAGATGCTTCACAAGCTAATCAAAGGGGAAACATGTGAGGAGAAAAACATTCACCTTCCGGTGAAGCTGGTAATTCGGGAGAGTGTAAAGACGCTCAATTCTTAACAAAATAGTAGTTGATGTTTTAGGAAAGTAGACATTTGATTGTGCAAAATGAATAACAAATGTCTATTTTTATTGTGAAAATAATAGGTGTTACACAACACCTATTGCCGTAGAGGCAGTTTCATGTTACCATGCTATTGTAAGGGAAAGGTGTTACGCAACACTATGAAAGATGTAGGAGGGAATTATGATGAAAGGGAAAAAATTTTTAGCATTAACTTTGATTGCAACTATGACAGGAAGTATGTTAGCCGGATGTGGGGATTCCTCCGGTAGCAGCGGAAGTACCGGCAGCACAGGGGGAACAGAGACAGCATCGAAGGAAGATGGAGGAAGCGGCGAGGTAGAACTGGAATTATTCTCCACAAAGACTGAGAATGCAGATATTCTGCAGGAAATGATAGACGGTTTTATGGAAGAAAATCCGAATATCAAGATTACACTTACTTCGGAAGCAGATGCGGGTACTGTATTAAAAACAAGACTGACAAAGAACGATATCCCGGAGCTTATTGCGATGGGTGGTGATTCTAACTATACAGAACTCCAGAGTGCAGGTGTACTGCTTGATTTAAGCGGAGAAGATTTTATTTCGGAAGTGCAGGAAGCATATTTAGATATGCTTTACGATGTCAATGTTGACAAGGAGCAGACAGCATACGGTGTACCATATGCAACAAACGCTTCCGGAGTTTTATATAATGAAGATTTATTCGCACAGGCAGGCGTGGAAGTGCCAAAGACCTGGAGTGAATTTCAGGATGTGGTGACAAAACTGCAGGATGCAGGCATTACACCGTTTGAGCTTACCTTTGCAGATAGCTGGACTTGTCTGCCGCCTTGGAACAGTATGGCGCCGGTCATCCCGGATGCAAATTTCACGGATGAAAGAAAAGCCGGAAATACCACTTTTACAGGTACACATGAAGAAATTCTTGAAAAATATCTGTGGCTTCTGGATTATGCGCAGGAAGATTTCATGGGAACTACCTATACGGATGGAAATGCAGCCTTTGCTAATGGCAGCGCAGCGATGATGATCAACGGAAACTGGGCAATTTCCGAATTTTTAAATACCAATCCGGATATGAATGTAAATATGTTTGCATTTCCGTCTGTGGATGATGAGAGCAAAAATACTGTAACTTCCGGCGTAGACGTTTTGCTCGCAGTTTCTAATCAGGGAACTGAAGAACAGCAGGAAGCAGCAAAAGAATTTATCCGTTATGCATTAAAACCGGAAGTAGCACAGTCTTATATTGATGATCAGTTTGCATTTTCAGCAGTAAACGGCGTAGAGCAGACCAACGAGACAGTATCCGGTGTAAGCAAAGACATTGCAAACGGAAAAGTATCTAACTTCCCGGATCATTATTATCCGAATGGCTTCGATTTATCCACTATTTTACAGCAGTTTGCATTAAACAAAGTAAATGGAATGGATGATGCACAGAATATCGAAGAAACACTGACATCTTGTGATGAGCAGTATGATGCAGCAAATGTAGAATAAAAACAGAATAAGAGGCGTTGTATGAAACAGAAAAAGAGAATTAACATGGCATTTTATGTAATGACGGTGCCAATGGCGGTCCTGTTTTTCTGTTTCCATACGTTTCCGTTTCTGCAGGGTGTGTTTTATAGCTTTACGGACTGGAAAGGGTATGGAAACTGGAAATTTGTAGGACTGCGGAATTATCTTCATATTTTTCAGGATAAAAATGTGATTTCTGCTTATTTGTTTACTTTCCAGTTTGCTATTTGTGCAACGATATTGGTCAATGTATTAAGCCTTCTTCTGGCATGTGCGTTGAATGCAAAGATAAAGTGCAAGAACTTCTTGAAAGCTGTTTTCTTTTTGCCGTATATGCTTGGAACATTGATTATCAGTTATGTATTTAAGTACATTTTTTCCAATATCATACCTTTGTTTGGAAAGGCACTTGGGATTGCAGCGTTAAGTAAAAACATTCTGGGAACGAACCATGCATGGATTGGTGTGCTGGTGGTGACCGTCTGGCAGAGTATGGCATTTAATACGTTGATTTATTTATCGGGACTGCAGACTGTAGACCGGGATTTGTATGAGGCGGCAGCGTTAGACGGTGCAACTGGTATGAAACGTTTTTTTAAGATCACATTTCCGTTAATCGCTCCATTTTTTACGATTAACATGGTTCTAAGCGGTAAAAACTTCCTGATGGCATTTGATCAGTTTATTGCCATGACCAACGGCGGCCCGGGAACTGCAACGACAACCATTTCCGTGCTGATTTACAAGAAGGGCTTTAGCGGCGGACAATTTGCATATCAGTCAGCCAATGCGGTGCTGTTGTTTATCGTGGTTGTCCTGATTTCCGTATTTCAGCTTCGGGTATTGGAGCGGAGAGAGGAGAAGGTGAACTGATGGAAGATGTAAGAGTAAGAAGACTGAAAAGAGAAAAGACAAACTGGGCGCTTACACTGCTGTTATTTTTCATTGCCATACTATTTATCTTCGGGCCTCTTTATATGACGGTGGTGATAGCCGTAAAAAGTCCGCAGGAAATGGGAAATGTACTTGCACTGCCAAAGAGCATCCAGTGGAGTAATTTTTCAAAAGCATGGGAGATGACGGATTATCCGCGCAAATTTGCTAATACGCTGTTTATTACCGTGGTGAATCTTGTGTTTACGGTATTTACCAATGCCATGGCTTCCTATGCGATTGCCAGAAACCGCAAAAAAAGTAAATTTTTTAATTTTTTATACTATTATTTTATCAGTGCCATGTTTATCCCGTTTAATGTGCTGATGCTCCCGTTGGTAAATGAAGCAAACAAATTTCATATTGATAATGTGATAGGTATCACATTCTTGTATATCGTGTTCGGATTGCCAATGAATACGTTTTTGTATACGGGCTATATCAAGTCCATTCCTGAGGCATTGGATGAGGCGGCAGTCATTGACGGAGCATCGCCGATACAGACTTTTATACTCATCATGTTTCCGATGTTAAAGCCCATGACTGCGACGGTTGCAATCCTGTCCGTGATGTGGACCTGGAACGACTTTTTAATGCCGCTTGTGCTTTTAAGTGATAAGAGCCAGCAGACGTTACAGTTGGCGCAGTATATTTTCCAGGGGCAGTTCAACACGCAGTACAATCTGGCATTTGCGTCTTATCTGCTAGTTTTGCTTCCGGTGCTGATCTTTTATGTGTTGTGCCAGAAATGGATTATTTCGGGTGTAGTGACAGGAGCAGTAAAGCAGTAATAAGGCTTAGGTGAGGGAAAGAAAATGAGAAATGCATGGTGGAAAGAATCTGTTATTTACCAGATATATCCGAGGAGTTTCTGCGACAGTAACGGAGACGGAATCGGTGATATTCAGGGAATTATAAGCAAGTTAGATTATTTAAAGAGGCTTGGGATTGATATTATCTGGCTCTCGCCAGTATATGAGTCGCCAAATGACGATAATGGTTATGACATCAGTGATTATCAGAAAATCATGAAGGAATTCGGAGAGATGGAGGACTTTGACAAGCTTTTAGAGGAAGCCCATGTGCGGAATATCCGTATCATCATGGATCTTGTGGTAAACCATACTTCGGATGAGCATGCATGGTTTGCAGAGAGCAGAAAGAACAAAGACAATCCATATCGGGATTTTTATATCTGGAAGGACGGGAAAAACGGGAAAGAGCCCAATAACTGGGGTTCCTGGTTTGGCGGAAGTGCCTGGCAGTATGATGATGCGACAGATATGTACTATTTACATATTTTTTCCAAAAAGCAACCGGATTTAAACTGGGATAATGCAAATCTCCGTCAGAAAATATACGATATGATGCGCTGGTGGCTGGAAAAAGGGGTAGATGGTTTCCGTATGGATGTTATCAGCCTGATTTCTAAAAATCCGGATTTCCCGGATGGCGAAGTACGGGGATTATACGGGGATTTGACTCCTTATTGTGCACATGGGCCTCATGTTCACGAGTATTTGCAGGAGATGAACCGGGAAGTTTTATCAAAGTATGATATTATGACTGTTGGCGAGACTGCCTGTGTCACGCTTGAGGAAGCGAAAAAATATGCAGGCGAGGACCGGAATGAGTTAAATATGGTATTTCAGTTTGAGCATGTGGAACTGGGAAGCGGAGCCTATGGAAAATGGAATGACAAGCCGGTAAATTTAAAAGAATTAAAAGCAGTTTTTAAAAAATGGGAAGAAGGTCTGGAAGGGATTGGATGGAACGCATTGTTCTGGGGAAATCACGACCAGCCAAGAGCAGTTTCGCGGTTTGGCGATGAAAAGGAGTATCGGGAATATTCCGCAAAAATGTTAGGGGTCTGTCTGCACCTCATGAAAGGAACGCCCTATATCTATCAGGGTGAGGAGCTTGGCATGACCAATGCCGGATTTGCGGAGTTGTCCGATTACCGGGATTTGGAATCCATCAATGCATATCATGAGATGGTAGAACAACAGGGTGTTCCGGCGGAAGAAATGATGGTTTACTTAAAGAAAATGAGCCGTGATAATGCAAGAACGCCGATGCAGTGGAATGCGGAAGAAAATGCCGGGTTTACGACGGGTACGCCCTGGATTAAAGTAAATTCCAATTATAAGGAGATTAATGCGAAGGCTCAGCTAAAGGATCCTGATTCTATTTATAACTTTTACCGGAAACTGATTCAGCTTCGGCATGAGGAAGAAATTATTGTTCATGGAAGTTTTGAGATGTTATTAGAGGACAGTGAACAGATTTTTGCTTATCAGCGCGTATTAGACGATACAAAGCTTGTTGTATTGTGCAATTTTACACCGAATCATGTTACTTTTGACGGAATACCAAAGAAAGCAAAGATTATGATTGGAAACTATAAAAATGAAGGAGGCTCATATTTGCGTCCGTATGAGGCGGTGGCGTATAAACTGCCGCTTGCAGAGGAAGAATAAAGAAATAGCGTTCGTTTTGCGGGACATGGAAAGGAAAAAACTTTCCATGTCTTTTTTGGTAATTCTTCGGTTGTATATCTTTGAAAATTGGAGTAAAGTAGATATCAGATATGAGATGATTCTTATTTGATATACAAAAAAAGCAGGAGGGAATGGATAATATGCGTACAGAAGCGAAAACAGCGGTGAAAAACAGCATAGGGCGGTTAATTTTTGCTGCTTTGGGATTTTTAATACAGGTACTTTGGATTGTGATTATTGCCTGGAAGTTGACAGCATATTCCACAGCGATTTCATTAATCAGCAGTCTGGTGGCACTTTGTGTGGCATTTTATATTTATGGAAAGGATATGAATGCAGGATTTAAACTGCCCTGGATTATTGTAATCCTTGCACTTCCCTTATTTGGTGTTTGCCTGTATTTTTTGTTTGGACGTCCGGGGGCAACAAAACCGATGCGGAAGCATTTTGAAAAAATCGATGCGGATTTGGCAGGAATTTTAAATCAGGATGAAGAAGTCTTAAAGCAGCTGGAAGAAAAAGATTTTGCCATTGCAAATCAGACGAGGTATGTCTGGAATTATGCGGGCTATCCGGTCTACCACAATACGGATGTGGAATTCCATAAAACAGCGGAAGAAGGGCTGGAGGCACAGAAAAGAGAACTGCGCAAGGCGAAAAAATTTATTTTTATGGAATATCATGCTATTGAAGAATCCAGTGCATTTTTGGAGTTAAAGGATATTCTGGTGGAAAAGGCAAACGAAGGTGTCGAGGTCAGAGTATTTTATGATGACGTGGGCAGTTTTATATTTATAAATAATGATTTTATTGAGCGGATGGAATCAGCTGGTATTGCATGCCGGGTATTCAATCCGATGCATCCGTTTTTTAATATTTTTATGAACAACAGAGATCACAGAAAGATTACTGTTATTGATGGAAAGGTCGGGTTTACCGGAGGCTATAATTTGGCGGAAGAATATTTTAACCGGACACATCCGTATGGACATTGGAAGGATACCGGCGTAAAGCTGACTGGAGATGCGGTAAAGAGTCTGACTGTCATGTTTCTTGAGATGTGGAATGCGGTAAAGAAGACAGATAATGATTATAGTAAATATTTGCCGGAAATAGATTATACGGCAAGAGAACACGGATATATCCAGCCATATGCGGACAGTCCTTTAGATCATGAAACTACCGGGGAAAATGTATATATGAATCTGATTAAGAATGCGAAGCATGAAATCTGGTTTACGACACCGTACCTGATTATTACGGATGAAATGTCCAGAGAACTTCGAATGGCTGCGAAACGTGGTGTAGATGTGCGAATTGTTACCCCTGGTATTCCAGATAAAAAGATGGTCTATCAAATGACACGTTCCTATTATTCAGAACTGGCAAGAAACGGTGTCAGAATTTATGAATATACGCCGGGATTTATTCATGCAAAACAGTGTGTCTGCGATAGAGAAGTGGCAACGGTGGGAACGATAAATCTCGATTATCGCAGTCTGTATCTGCATTTTGAAAATGGAGTATACCTGTATAATTATAATGCTGTGGAAGATATACGGAAAGATTTTGAGGATATTTTTGCTGTGAGTAAGGAAGTCACTGAGAAATATAAAAAACCGAAGTCTACGGCAGCCAGAATGGGCAGAGGAGTCTTGAGACTCTTTTCTCCGCTGGTATAGGGAGCAACAAGGGAAAAATGGAAGAGAGCATACAAAATAAAGGCTATGAAATGGACATGTGCAGCGGCTCCATCTTAAAAAAGATGCTGTTGTTTACGATTCCGCTCATGTGTTCCAGTATATTGCAATTATTATTTAATGCGGCGGATGTTGTAGTCGTCGGGCGTTACGCCGGGGATAATTCTCTGGCGGCGGTTGGTTCCAATACATCTTTGATAAATCTGCTAATGAACCTGTTTGTAGGGTTATCTATCGGAGCGAATGTGGTGGCAGCACGTTTTTATGGTGCAAAGCAGGAGCAGGAATTGAAAAAGACGGTACATACGGCAATGCTTTTAAGCATTTATAGTGGGATTATTTTAACTGTCGTCGGTTTGATAGGTGCGAAACAGATTTTAATCTGGATGCAGACACCGGAGGAGGTTTTGGATCTTGCGGTGCTGTATTTGCGTATTTATTTTATTGGAATGACAGGAACCATGATTTACAATTTCGGTAGCGCTCTTCTTCGGGCAGTGGGTGATACAAGGCGTCCGCTTTATTATCTGTTTGGAGCAGGATGTGTGAATGTAGTATTAAATCTTATTTTTGTCATAGGATTTCGGATGGATGTGGCAGGTGTAGCACTTGCGACAGTGATTTCCGAGACAATTTCTGCTACGCTTGTTATTCGCTGTATGATGAAGGAACAGGGAGGCGTTCATCTCGAATTAAAAGAGATGCATATATACAAGGATAAGTTCTTCCAGATTTTAAGGGTAGGGCTTCCAGCAGGATTCCAGGGAATCGTGTTTGCGTTGTCTAATGTTGTTATTCAGTCGTCCATTAATTTGTTTGGTGCGACTGTGGTGGCAGGAAATTCAGCCGCCGCAAATATTGAGGGATTCGTCTATATGGCAATGAATGCATTTCATCAGTCGACGATATCTTTTGCTAGTCAGAACTTCGGGGCAGGAGAGCAGAAACGGATTAACAGAATCGTTTTTACAGGAGAAATCTGCGTCTTCGTAGTAGGATTGATATTTGGAAATGCCTGTGTGTTGCTCGGTCATCCGCTGCTTGGCATTTATTCCTCCAGTCCAAAGGTTATAGATGCCGGCATGAACAGACTTCATATCATTGCAAGAACTTATGCCCTCTGTGGTATGATGGATGTTATGGTAGGCGGTCTGCGGGGAGTGGGTTATTCTGTGATGCCAATGATTGTGTCGCTGATTGGGGCCTGCGGTCTGCGGCTGATATGGCTGGCAACCGTTTTTCAGATAGAAGCATATCACACGGTCACGATTGTATACCTTTCCTATCCGATTACCTGGATTATTACATTGTCCGTGCATGTGTTGTGTTTTGTTTTAATCAGAAGAAAGCAGATGAGGGAGTATAAATGCGCATTAGCAGTTTAGAAATCCGGAATTTCAAATCAATCCGTCAGGTGAAAATTGAAAATATTGAAAATGCTTTGATTTTAGTAGGGCAGAATAATACCGGAAAAACAACAATCCTGAATGCTATTTGTGCGGCGTTGGGATGTTATAAGATAAAGCCGCAGGATTTTAATGAGGAAAACGCCAATATCGAGATAGGAGTTTCCATAGAATTTACGGACGAAGATATGGAAAAAATGCGGCAGAATGGTATTGTCAGCCAGTACCGGAGGAAAGAAGCATGGCAGGAGGATTTTAAAAAGAAGCTGCCCTCCTTTACAGAGGGTATTCTGACTTATACCCTTGTTGCTAATAGAGAGGGAAAAGTACGCTATCAGGACAGGGGAAAAAAGAATAATCCGTATATTCAGGAAGCACTGCCGAAAATATATTTTATCGATGCAGATCGCAATTTAAGCCAGCTTCAGGATGATCTTTTGATATTGCAGGAAGATGAATTGTTAAAGAAATTACGTGCAAATTGTTGTATGTTCGATCAGGCGAAAAAATGCAAGCACTGTTTTTCCTGTATTGGACTGATCAATCAGAAGAAGCCGGAGGAGTTGAATGCGTTTGAAACCACGAAACTTCTGGATTACAAGTTATACCAGCTAAATCTGGATGAATTTGCAAAAAAAGTAAATAGGAATTTTAAGAAAAATGGCGGGCAGGAAGAAGTTTTGTATTCCATGAACCGGGATGTAGAGAGGATGCTACTTGTTACAACAGAAATTCATAATGAAAAGCACGGAGATACTCGTCCTATTGAGCGGATGGGAAAGGGAATGCGTTCTGTTTACATGCTGTCTTTATTGGAAACCTATACCGAAGCGGAAAATCAGGTCCCAAGTATAATTATGGTGGAGGAGCCGGAAATTTTTCTGCATCCGAAGCTTCAGAAGGTGAGCGGAGACATTCTTTACCGTCTTTCCAGAAAAAATCAGGTGATTTTTTCTACTCATTCTCCAAACCTGCTGGCTAACTTTAACAGCAGGCAGATACGACAGGTAGTGTCAGATCAGGAAGATTACCCGCTGGTACGGGAAAAAACGGATATCAGTGCCATTCTGGATGACCTGGGCTATACGGCGAATGATCTTTTGAACGTGAATTTTGTCTTTATCGTGGAAGGCAAGCAGGATAAGAGCAGATTGCCGCTTTTAATTAAGAAATATTATTCCGAGACTTATGACAGCGAGGGAAATCTCTCGCGTATTGCAATTATAACGACCAATAGCTGTACCAATATTAAAACATATGCGAATTTAAAGTATATGAATCAGATTTATTTAAAAGATCGTTTTCTCATGATACGGGACGGCGATGGAAAAGACCGTAAAAAGTTAGGACAGCAGCTCTGTAAATACTATGAGGACAGGAGCAGGGAGGACATCGATACGCTTCCGCGGGTGACAGAAAAAAATGTTCTGATTTTGAAATACTATTCATTTGAAAATTATTTTTTAAATCCTGAGATTATGGTGAAAATAGGAGTGCTAAAAAAACCGGAGGATTTTTACCGCATATTTTTGGAAAAGTGGAAAGAATACCTTTATCGCCTAAAGAGTGGACAGAAGCTAAAGGAGGAAATTGGCAGAGATTTCTGCTCGGAGGAGGATGTGAAAGCGCATATGGAAGAAATCAAAATTCATATGCGGGGGCACAATCTGTATGATATTTTTTACGGGCGTTTTAAGGAGCATGAAACAGAGCTTTTAAAACAGTATATTGAATTGGCACCGAGAGAGGAGTTTGCGGATATACTGGATGCCATAGATCGTTTTATCTATTTTGAGAATCGGAAAAAATAATTTTTTGGAAAAAAGTGGTTGACAGAGTAAAAAATTTAATGTATAGTAATCCTATCAAAACGATATGAAATGTATGAATTAAAATTTTTGAGTGAAAGGAGAGAACAGATATGAAGACATATCAGGTACAGGTTAACAGCTTTGTAAAACAGAACAAAGGTATGGATATGATGATGATGTGCTGCTGTATGGAAAACAATACAGTTTATTTGCGCATGCATGTTCATATCTGATTCCGAATTCGATAGAGACAGGATATAGAAGTAGGAAAACGGGTAGGCACATGAATGTGCCGCCCGTTTTTTTGTATGTCTGAAAAGGGAATTAGAAGTATCGTTGAAGAAGAAGGAGGAGAAAAAATTGGTCATTGAATTAAAAGACATCAGCCGGACATTTGAACAGAATAAAAAAGAGATTCATGCATTGTCCCATGTGAGTCTTAATATAGAGAAAGGAGATATTTACGGAATCATCGGATTTTCCGGTGCGGGAAAATCTACATTGGTGCGAATGATAAATGCACTGGAAAAACCAGACGAGGGAATTGTTCTTGTGGAGGGGAAAAACATCAATGAACTTCCGAAACCGGAACTGAGGAAATTACGGAAAAACATCGGGATGATTTTTCAGCAGTTTAACCTGCTGGAGTCGAAAACGGTATACGATAACATTGCAATTCCAATGAAATTAAATCACAAAAGTTCTGCAGAGATTGAAAAAAAGGTGGAGGAACTGCTTGATTTTGTGGAGCTGAAAGAAAAAAAAGATGCTTATCCGGCAAATCTTTCCGGAGGACAGAAGCAGAGAGTCGGTATTGCAAGAGCGCTGGCGACAGACCCGTCCATTTTATTGTGTGATGAAGCGACAAGTGCTCTGGATCCGAAAACAACGGAATCTATTTTGCAACTGTTAAAGAAAATCAACCAGGAACTTGGAATTACAATCGTAATTATCACTCATGAAATGAATGTGATACAGGAAATGTGCAATCAGGTAGCCGTGATGGAATTTGGAAAGGTTGTAGAGCAGGGGAGTGTTGTTGATATTTTCAGCAATCCGAAGCATCCGACCACAAGAAATTTCGTGCAGTCTGTCATCAATGATTCCGTACCGGCAAGCCTGTTTGACAGTATTCGGGCAGATGAGAGAAACGGTGAGCTGCTGCGGTTAAAGTTTTTGGATGGCAGCAATACGGATTCTGTTCTGGCGCAGGTGAATAAGCGGTTTGATGTAGAAACGAATATCTTGTTTGCCAATATCAGTCAGTTGGAAAATAAAGTTCTCGGCATTATCATCATTCATATGACTGGGGAAGCAGAGGAGATAAAGAAGGCAAAGCAATATTTAAATGAATCAGGTGTTTCTTATATTCCATATGAAATACCTGAGGCATCATAAAGGAGGAGAAAGAAAATGGAAGAATATCTTGGAATTTCGTCAGACAAACTGCTGACGGCGGGAGCAGAGACCGTATATATGGTGTGCATATCCTTGTTTATCGGCTCATTGATTGCGTTTCCGTTGGCAATTTTGCTCTATCTTACCAGAAAAAACGGAATGTATCAGAACCGCATTTTAAACGGAATTTTAAACGTTATCATCAATGTGATTAGAAGTACGCCGTTTATCATTATGCTGGTATGCGTAATGCCTTTAACGAAGGTACTGGTGGGAACCAGAATCGGAACGAAGGCGGCGTTGGTACCGCTTACCATTTACATTGCACCATATCTGGCGAGGCTGATGGAGGGAGCTTTGCTTGAAACAAAGGAAGGAATCATTGAAGCAGCAGAATCCATGGGTGCAACACCTTTACAGATTGTGTGGCATTTCATTTTGCCGGAGTCTTTAGGTTCTTTGATTTTAACGATTACGACAGGAACCATCGGACTCATTGGAGCTACAGCAATGGCAGGTTACATTGGCGGTGGCGGAATTGGAAATATCGCACTGACCTATGGATACCAGCAGTTTAATAACCGATTGATGTTTTTTACCGTACTCATTTTAATTATTGTGGTGCAGTTAATCCAGAATCTTGGAACCTGGGCATCCGCAAAAATCAAAAGAACACGGTAATACCATAAAAAATATAAACATGAAAATAAGAAAATTAAAATAAGAAGTCCAGAAAAACTGGCAGAAAGAGGAAAAAATTATGAAATTTAATAAGTTAACAAAACAGATTACAGCAGCATTATTAATTACAGCAGCAGCAATTCAGACAGTGGGATGCGGATCATCCAAGACAGATGACACTCAGGGGAAAGCAGAAGTGGAGGCTTCCACAGCGGCAGACACAGTGGGCACAGCAAACAGCGATAAGAAGACACTAACCTATGGAAAAGCCGCAGGACCGTACACGATTTTGTTTGAAGATGCCATTAAACCGATTCTGGAAGAGGAAGGATACACCGTAGAGGCAGTAGAATTTTCAGACCTTTTGCAGAGTGACATTGCATTAAATGATGGCGAGATAGATTTTAACGTGGAGCAGCATACTGCCTACGCAGAAAACTTCAATGCAACTTATGATGGAGATCTGGTTCCGATTTCTCCGATTCCAACGGTTCCGGCAGGTATTTTTTCTGCGGAGCATACCTCTTTAGATGAATTAAAGGACGGCGATGCGATTGCAGTTCCAAATGATGCAGCAAATACAGCCCGTGCCTATGCACTTCTTCAGAAGGCAGGCTGGATTACTTTGGATCCGGATAAAAATATTGCAGAGGTGACGCAGGCAGATATTATCGAGAACCCGCACAATCTGGAGTTTGTAGAACTGTCTTCTACTAACATTCCGGCAACTTTAAGTGATTTCTCTTATGCGGTCATTACCGGAAGTATTGTATACAATGCAGGGATTGATCCAAGTACCTCGCTTTTGAACGAGGATATTTTAGACCATCTGATTTTACAGGTAGTAGTAAAAGAGGAGAACAAGGATGCAGAATGGGCACAGGCAATCGTGGATGCTTACCACTCCGACGAATTCAAGCAGTATCTGGATGAAAACAACGACGGATTATGGTATGTACCGGAGTCCTTGTTTGAATAAAGGAAGGAGGCAGGCAGTGTGGATGCGACAGAGGCAAAGATTGTAGAACAGATTGATAAACACAGAGAGGAAATTATTGCATTTGCAAGAGACATTTATACACATGCGGAACTTGGATATAAAGAGTTTTGCACCTCCAAAAAGACAGCGGACTTTTTGAAGAAACTGGGGCTTAAGGTAGAGGATGGTTTTGCCATCACCGGAGTGAAGGGATATTTGAACCCGGAGAAAAAGAAAAACAGCAGTCTGGCTCTCATCGGAGAGTTGGATGCTCTCCGTATCCCGGAGCATAAATATGTGAATCAGGAAACTCAGGCGGCACATTGCTGCGGTCATCACGCACAGCTTGCCGGAGTAATTGGGGCAGCGATAGCGTTGAGTAATCCCGAAATTGCGGAAAAGCTGGATGGTCAGGTTGTATTCTTTGCAGTTCCGGCAGAGGAGTATGGAGAGATTGAATACAAAAATCAGTTAAAAGAGCAGGGCAAAATTGTATATGGAGGCGGAAAATGCGAATTGATTCGGGAAGGAGCCTTTGATGATATTGATTTAAGCGTGGTGCATCACATTGGAGAAGAAGACGTTTCTGTGGGGAGCGGAACAGGAAATGGATTTGTTTCAAAAATTATCCGATATAAAGGAAAGGCGGCGCATGCAGCCGGAGCACCGCATCTGGGTGTGAATGCTTTAAATGCAGCGAACCTGGGACTTTCAGCACTGGCATTTCAGCGGGAAACTTTTCAGGATAAGGATTCCGTCCGGGTACATCCAATCATCACAAAAGGTGGTAATCTGGTAAATGTAGTACCGGATGAAGTCGTCATTGAAACACTGGTGCGGGCAGCCAACGTGGATGCCATCGTGGATGCAGACGAAAAAACCTCTCGGGCATTTAAAGCAGGGGCATATGCCATTGGTGCGGAATATGAGATTACAACACTTCCGGGCTACCTGCCGAATCTGGCAGAACCAGCAAATCAGGAGGTTTTAGAAGCAGCGAAGATTGCTACGGAAGGTACGGATTACAAGGTCGTGGAGGCAGATCCCAATTTCCACTCCGGCGGTTCTACTGATGTGGGAGATTTAAAGCACATACAGCCGGTGCTTACCTTTAACACCGGAGGAAAAATAAACGGGCTTCATTCCGTAGATTTTGACATCATAGATGAGGAACTTGCTTATGTGACAACAGCAAAAATCTTTGCGTTATCAGCATACCGGTTGTTAAAAGACAGCGCTGTGGCGGCAAAGAAAGTGGTGGCAGACTACCAGCCGGTTTATACGAAAGAGGAGTATGTAAAGTTTATGGATTCCATGAACCGGGTAGAAAAATAGAAAAATCAGAATATAATGTATGCTATGTAAAAACCCCGAAAAGGAGTAACGGGCCGATAACCGGTATTTCTTTTCGGGGTTTTGTTCTCAGTCTCCTCCAGGACCGTCCTTCCGAGGGCGACTGGATTCCGGTAATGGTTCCACATCTGTGAATTTGTTTTTGACGTTTTGACTCTTGTCTTCGCCGTTTGGCAGGTCTACATCCGGGATATTCCCATCATCATAGACATTAGAATTTTTGTCTGGCATATTCTTGCACCATCCTTTCTGAAATAGTATGCGCAAAAAAGGAAGGAATATGAAAAAAAGGAACAGATGTTGATTGACAGTCATTCATAAAAAAGTTAGTATTGAAACACGAGGAAA